>CBINGT010000416.1:0-3680 GCA_966250245.1 uncultured Anaerolineae bacterium | reverse complement strand
AGTACAGGCGGAACTGCGAGAGATCCGGCTCAAGCTCGATCACCTTGACGTAGAAACCGCCTGCGGTGTCATCCACCGTCGCGGGGATGTTCTGCGACCAGTCCCCTGCCCCAACGATGGCGGCATCAGCCCCGTCTTTCGCGGGGGCGACCAGCACGCTATCGTAGTTGGTCGCGCCATCGTCCGTGCTGTCGAAGATGTAGAGCCAGTAGTCCACCGCCGTGCCGCTGAACGCCAGCATGGCGAGCGGCGCTTCCTGCGCGGGGCTGTAGCTCTCTGGAACGTTCGCCCACCCGTCCGCCTCGACCAGCTCGATCGTTGTGCTGGAGAGATACGGGCCGGTGCTGAGCAGGTCGGTCCACTGAAGTTCCACATCGTAGTTCGCCACGATGCCCCGGCCGGTCAGCCAGTCGGGATACGGGTCCACCACCACGCCGTCAGCGATGTTGGCGGCGTCGAACGTCTGCCAGCCGAGCGCCATGACCTTCAGGCCAGCGGCTTCCGCCACCTCGGCGATCGTTTCCGCCTGGTTCACCCCCGCGCCCCACGCACTGACGCCGAACGGCCCGAACGGCTGCGTGTTGTCGTGGAAGGTGTTGTTCGTGACGCCGTTAGCAGCGGGCGGTGCGCCAGTGACCAGCGCGGTCCAGCCGGGGCCGGAGTTCGCGGGCACGTTGGGGATCATGCCGTCCTCACCTTCGGCGCCGGTTTCCATGATCTCAGCGTAGGTGGGCATGACGCCCTCAGAGACAAACCGCTTCATCAGGTCATGCCGCATCCCGTCGGACACAAAGACCAGGACCCGCTCGCCCGATTGCGCGCTGGCAGGCGCCGGACTCCCGACGCCAGGGCTCAGCGCGACGGCGGTGAGCGCCGCGCAAAGGAGAACCACTAGGTAGTGCCTCATACCATCTTTCATACTCCATCTCTCCTGTAAGAAATAAACGCTGAGGCATTCCCCTTACGGCCCTGATCCCTATTTTTACGCCGATGGTCAGCGGATAATTAAGCGTTGCATCGGCGTACGATCATTATAGCGATAGGGGAAAACAACTGCCAACGAAATACGGAAATTGAGAGCACAAAAAAAGGAAACCCCTCACCCGAAGGCAAGGGGAAAGGAGTAAGCGCCGGGGCGGAACACGTTCCGACCGCGTACAACTTCACCCCAGAACGAGAGATGGTGAGCCCCCGCCGCTTTTCTTCCTTCCCTCCTTGTGGGGGAAGGAAAGCCGAGCGAAGCTCGGAAGGATGGGGGGACCAACAGCCGTTCCCCCATAGCTACTTCAGCCCGGAGTGCAGGAAGCTGCTGATAAACTGGCGCTGGAAGATCAGGAACGCGAGAAGCAGCGGCAGAACGATGATCATCGTCGCGGCCATCACCAGGCTCCACTGCGCGCCGATGTCGGTGAGCTGGGTGAAGCGCAGCAGTCCCATCGTCAGCGGGCGGGCGCGGTCGCTGGTGATGACGAGCGGCCACAGCAGCTCGTTCCAGTGGAAGCTGGTGCTGACCAGCCCCCACGCGATCAGCGACGGCCAGCTTGGCGGCAGGTAGACGTGGCGCAGCAGGTGATACCAGCGGCAGCCGTCCACCACCCCCGCGTCGACCAGATCGCGCGGCACGCCCAGGAACGCCTGCCGCATCAGGAACGTGCCCATCGCCGAGCCAAAATAGGGCATCGCCATCGCCAGCGGCGTATCGTAGAGCGAAAACTCGCGGTAATAGATCGAGCGCGGGATGAGCAGCATCTCGGTCGAAAACTCGCGGATGGTGACGAAGTTCGGGACGAGCAGCACGGCGGTCGGGATCATCATTTGCAGCAGGATGATCGTGAACAGCAGCCGCCGCCCGACAAAGTCGAAATGCGCGAACGCGAACCCCGCCAGCGTGACCGTCACAAGCTGAACGAACACCGTCAGGAACACAAATTGCAGCGTGTTCGAGTAGTAGCTGGTGGTGAACGCGCCGTAGGTGTTCAACAACACCAGCGCCGCGCCGAACGCCACGATCACCAGCAGAATCACCGTTGAGCGCGGGCGCCAGTCCCAGCGGCGCGCGGCAAACGCGATCAGCGCGGCGATCGCGACGAGAACGGCCACTGCCAGCGCAGCGAACGCGCCCTGCCCCATGCCCACACGCTCGGCGAACTCGTCCGCGCTGTAGGCGTTCCAGCGCGGGAAAAACGGCGCGAGAGCGGTCGCCCGCTGGTAGCTTTCGAGCGTCAGATGGCTGCCAAACCACACATCGCCCCGCCCCAGGCTGTCCCCCGGCGGGCGCAGCGAGACGATCGCTGCCCAGACGATCGGGATCGCCCACAGCACCGCGAGCACGACGGTGCTCCCGGTGACGAGCCAGTCGGTCCACGTCTGGCGGTTAGCGGCCACCCGCGCCCGCGTCGTGGCCGGAAACGAGAGGGTCCGGTTAGTCGACATCGTCGCCGCGCTCCGAGAGGAAGAAGTTGGCCAGCGTCAGGCCGAGCAAAATCACGATCATGACCACCGTCAGCGCGTTCGCCAGCCCGTAGTTTTGCAGCAGGAAACGCTGCTGGTAAATCTCGTAGAGCAGCAGGTCCGCCTCGCCCGTGACCAGCTCGTCGGTCATCACCAGCGCATGGTCGATGGTCTGGAACGCGCCGATCACCGCGATCACGCTGACGAACAGCGTCGTGCGCTTGAGCAGGGGCAGCGTGATGCGGAACATCTTGACCCACCAGCTCGCCCCGTCCAGCGACGCCGCCTCGTAGACGTCTTCGGGCAGGTTTTGCAGCCCGGCGAGGTAGAAGATCATGAAATAGCCCGCGTTTTTCCAGATGGCGACGATCACCAGCGCCCACAGCGCCAGGCGGGGGTTGATAATCCAGTTCTCCGGGCCGCTGTAGCCGAAGAAGCGCAGCGCGGAGTTGAGCAGCCCGTATTCCGGCGTGAAGAAGAACAGCCAGATCGTCGCCGCACTCACCATCGGCAGCATCGTCGGATAGAAAAATGCCACGCGCGCCCAGCCGATGCCACGTATCTTGCGGTTGACCAGCGTGGCGAAGACGAACGCCAGCAACATGCTGATCGGAACCGTCGCCACCACATAGACCAGCGTGTTCCCCATCACTTGCCGGAACTGCTGGCCGATCTCGCTGTTGGCGTCGAACATCGCCCGGAAGTACGCCAGCCCGACCTCGTGCGGCCCGCGAATGCTGCGCGGCTCCGCGACGATACCGGGAAGCTGCAGGTTCGTCTCCATCACGCGATTCGGGCGGTTCGGATGGAAATAGATCTGGCTGTCCCGCAGAACCTTGAAGGTCGGCAGGATGGTGAACAGGAAAACAAAGTACAGGGTTGGGAGCAGAAGCAGATAGGGCAGCGGTTTGAGCCGGGGACGCAACCGCGCCCAGGTGCTCTGCGCGTTATTCAACGTGTTCGTCGTCACGGGCCGTCCTCACACCGCTGGAGCCGGGACAGAAAAGGGAGACGCCCGCGCGCAGGCGTCTCCTGTGGATGCGTTGCGCGCCAAACAGGGCACATCATCGGTTCTTACCCGGTAGCCCCCCATCCCCTGCCCCCTTCCCCACAAGGAGGGAGGGGGCACAAGGCTCTGGCGCTTATTTCCTTCCCTCGTTCTGGGGGAAGGAAGGCCGACCGAAGGTCGGAAGGATGGGGGGATGGAGCCTGCCGCGCTCACATCGGCT
>CBINGT010000415.1:0-3680 GCA_966250245.1 uncultured Anaerolineae bacterium | reverse complement strand
AGTCACTGTGCTGATCAGCGAGCGCGCGCGCATTACCGGCGACCGCACGGACCTGCTCGCTATCGCGATGAACGTGGAGATCATGCCGGACGCGCGCCTGCCTGGCGATCTGCTGGTCTACGGGTATCAGGTCGAGATTAACGGCGGGGTCGGCGGCGACGTCGATTTCGCCGGGGAATCGCTGCTGATTCGCGGGCGCGTCGGCGGGAGAGTAGATGCCTCGGTAGGCGACTGGCGGCGAGATGCGGACCTGCCCGGCCTGCCGGTGTACGACATTTCGTTCAACGACCCAGGGCTGGCCGTGGCGGAGGACGCGTTTATCGGCGGCGACCTGCACTACGAGTCCCCCTCGCGCCGCCCGATTCCGCCCGGAGTCGTCCAGGGGCGGATCAGCTATGACGCCGTGATCTCCCAGCCAGACATCACCAACCTCGGCGAGACGGATACGCCGGGCCGCCTGCTGCGAAATTACGCGAGCCGCGCACTGCGCGATATGGTCACCCTGCTGCTGATTGGCGCGCCGATGCTGGTCCTGTGGCCGAAGTTCGTCATGCAGCCCGCGCAGCACGTCCGCCGCCGCACGATTCCGGCGGTCGGCTGGGGGCTGGTGTCGTTCATGCTGGCGTTTCCCTTCAGCGTGCTCCTGATCGTGCTGAGCCTGATCGTGCTCGGTCTGCTGCTGACGCTCTCGCTTGAGGAACTGGCGATTATCGCTGGGCTGGGGATGCTGATCGGCAATCTGGCATTTATCGCGGGGTTCGGCTTCCTGCTGCTGTATATGGGCCGCGTGGTGGTCGCGTTCGCAATCGGCTATCTGATCGTCCGTTTCGCGCTGCGCATGCGCAACATCAGCCCGTTGCAACGTGGCCTGATCTCGCTGGCGGTCGGCGCGCTGCTCTACACGCTGGTTATCAACATCCCGCTGCCGCCGTTCGGCGTGATTCTCGAACTGGTCACTGCGCTGGCAGGCGTGGGAGCAGTCGCCATGTTCCTGCGCGAGTGGTTCTACACCGTGCGGACGCCTCAGACGGTGCCGGTCATCGCCTCGCCCGATGGCGGAGAGCCCGCACACCCGCCGTCCTTCGTCGAAGAGTACGCCGGACAGCCCGGAATGGACAATCTCCCCGAGGGCTTCACCTGGTTTGACGACGATTAAGTGTCGCATTGCGGATTTGCCTGGCTGAAGTTGATTCAGACTGGACAGGTAAAGGCAAGCGTGGTATAAACGGGTCAACCTGCCGTGCGCGTGATCCGCACATAGGTTTTGAGCCAACACCCAAACGATGGGCGTCCGAGTCCGGGCATGAACGCATTAGGACTCGTTCTAAAGCAGGAATGTCCGGCAGACGACCCACCTGCGAAAGCAGGTTCAAAACGTCGCGGCACACGGCATGGCGGGAGGCCTTATCAGGCGCCTCTGCTCAATCGGGCAGAGGCGTTTTTTGTGCATGAGCGGGCGCGCTTCGCGATGCCTCAACGTAGCTCGGAGCAGCTTTAGTACAGCTTAATACCAGCTCTTAAAACAGTAGACTCGCGGACATCATTTTTGCCCCTTGAGCGCTGCTTTTAGCTCAAAAAGCTTGATTCCGCCCTCTCAAATCGTTATACTCGATGCGCCGAGAGCGAAACATACATCACCCATCCACCAGGAAAACCGTAACCTATGCAGCGCGAACGCGTCGCCGACGACATCTACGTCTTTACGAGTGAGTTGTATGCACAGGTGACCGCGGGGGCGGTCATTACGTCGGAAGGCGCAATCCTCATCGATACACTGCTCTACCCCGAAGAAGCGCAGGCGATCAAGAACTTCCTCGAGGTCCGGCTGGATTGCCCGGTCCGCTACGTGATCAACACGCACTACCACGCCGATCACACCTACGGAACGTGCTACTTTCCAGACGCGCAGGTCGTCGCGCACGCACGCTGCTACGAACTGCTCGACACCAGAGGGCGCGCCGGGCTGGAACAGACCAAGCAGAGCGCGCCCGAACTGCGTGATCTGACGCTGGTTTTGCCGGATATTGTGTTCGACTCCGGCGTGCTGAGCCTTTACCTGGGCAACAAAACGGTTGATCTGTGGCACTCGCCGGGGCACAGCCCCGACTCGATCGTCGCGCTGGTGAAGGAAGACCGCGTCCTGTTCGCCGCCGACACGCTGATGCCGATCCCCTACTTTGTCGACGGCAGCTACGATGATTTCGTCGCCAGCCTGAATGCCCTGCGCAACGGCGGCTATGAGAACGTCGTGCAGGGGCACGGCGAGGTCGTGCTGCGCGGAGAGGTCGAGTCGAAGATCGAGGACGATCTGGCGTATCTCGAGCGCCTGCGCCAGCAGGTCGAAAACGCGATCGAGCGCGGGCTGCCAGTCACCGCGCTGGACGATATCGGCATCGAGCGCTGCGGCAAGAGCCGCATTCCTCTCAACGGGCTGGTGCAGGATCTGCACCGCGCCAATCTGCGCGCGCTCTACGACGAGATCTTCGCTCAGCGAGCCGCCCGCAGCTAACCGTCGCGCCGCTCCATTTCCCCATAGACCCGTTATAAGCCACCACACGTCTTCGGCAGACGTGCGTTGCTTCACGCCCCCGTGAGCGTTCGCCCCGGCAATGATTCATACATTTTTCACACTTTTTTCGGCAATTTTTCCTTGCTCCAGAGGTTGCTATGCCTAGAATGAGAAGTACACCTTCGCACCTTAACAAGCGCATAGCGTCCCGGCAGTCGGTAGAGCAAGGGAGGCGGCCATGGAATTTCATGTCCACTTCACAGAGCATGCTGAATTGCGCTGCGCTCAGCGCAACGTTTCGAAAGGTGACGCTCTCTATGTCATGGAGCATAGCCGCCCGCAGTACAGCGCAGGGTCAAAGCTGTACTTTTTGCGGCGGCGCGATGTCTCCGCCGAAGACCTGCGCGATCCTCGCATCCAGCGCCTGATCGGCGTCTGCGTGCTGACGAAGCAGGTAAAGCCAAACACCATTGTCGTTCTCACGCTCTATCACAATGAGAAATCCGGTTTGAAGGACCATCGACGGAAAGATAAGACTTATCGCCGCAAGTCACCGGCCGCTAAATGGCTGCCGGACCCTTCGAGCAGTTTGCTCTAACGGATAAAAGCTCATCGACCGCAGACTACCGGGACGCTATGCGCTTGTTTTCCCCCTGCTGGCTGCAACTTCATCCCTTACCGGTCGTATAAAGAATTGAGAGCTTCCCTCGCGGAGCGTGCTTTCCCGGCCATCCACCATATCATCGTAGATGCAAAGGAGCTTACTATGGCGGAGAAGCCCAAGAAAAAACGGTCAGCAGATTGGGAGCGGATCGCAACCGGCGTCGGGATCGGGCTTGTGTTCGGGCTGGCGCTGGGGAACATCGGCGCGGGGATTGCGTTCGGCGTCGCAATCGCCTACGCGCTGGACGACTGACTCTTTCGCCGCGCGCAGCAAGTTAACGGCGCCAGGGGGCGCCCATTATGGGAGAAAACCCGCAAGAGTCGCCAGAGAACGATCGCTCATCAAACACCACCGGGATAGCCGTCGGCGTGGCGATCGGCGTCGCCCTGGGGCTGGCAATGAGTAATCTTGCAGTGGGTATCGCGATCGGGGTGGCGCTTGGCGTAGCGTTTTCCCAGGCGCAGCGAGAGTAAGCGCATCCTGCAACCAATCCAACGAATATACACG
>CBINGT010000414.1:0-3687 GCA_966250245.1 uncultured Anaerolineae bacterium | reverse complement strand
GACGACCGTGTACCAGATCAGCACCTGGAGCACGCTCGCCGTGCGCGTGAACTCCGGTCCGAACAGCAGCCCGGCCAACGGCACGGATAGCAGCGCGATCACCAGCGCGATCGGCAGGCTGAGCAGCAGATTGAAGAAGGCGAGCTTCTCCATCATAAACTCGAACAGCGCGCGCATCCCGCCGCTATAGGTGCGGGACATCAACGGGAAAACGGCGACGAGAACCGTCGTGCTGAGTAGCTCGATCACGCCGAACGAGATCACGAAAGCGGCCGTAAGCTGGCCGGTCCGGTCCTCGCCGAGCATGGCGGTGGTGATCAGCTTGTCCGCGTGCTGGTAGGCCAGCGCCAGGAACGACGCCAGCGCGATCGGCGCGCCGTTCTTCACCAGCCCGCGCGCAATAGCCCGGTTGAGCGGAAACTCCGGGCGCACGCCGGTCCGCCGCAGCGCGAGCCACAGCGCCGCCGATCGCAGCACGCCCGCGCTCAAAATCGCCGCATACAGCGCGACCAGCCCGCCGCCTGCCGCCAGCGCCGCCGCCCCGAACGCCACCAGCGCCGCGACATGCGCCGTGGAAATCAGCGCGGTGATCGCCATGCGCTCGAATGCGATCAACTGGTTGTACGCCATGTTGCCGAGCGCATCGACCAGCAGGCTGAGCGCGGCAAAGGCCAGCAGGCTCCGCAGCGTGGCATCGTAGCCGAGTAGCCACGCGGCCACCAGCAACACACCATACGCCGCCCCTGCAAGCACCGGCTGCATGACCAGCGTCGCGGCAAGGTAGCGGCCCGCATCGGCGGCGCGCGTCGCCACGTCGCGCACGACGATCATCCCCATGCCGAACTCGGGAATCGCCTGGCCGATCGCCAGCAGCGCGCCGATCGTCCCGTAGACGCCGTAATCGCCCGAGCCCAGCCAGCGCGCCAGCGCAAGCTGCCAGAGGAATTGCAGCCCCTTGGCGATCACCGTCGAGACCGCCAGCGCCCCGGCGTTGCGGGCGGCGCGGCGAGTGGCCTCAGGGGAGAGGCGCGGCGCGGCCGGGTCGAGCGGCGTCTCAAGCTGCGTCACGCGGCACCGCCCCGATCCGCGATCGCGGCGCGGTAGGCGTCGTCCAACTGGGCGACGACCTGCGGCCACGTGTAGCAACGCTCCACCAGGGACCGGGCGGCGCGGCTCATCTCGGCGCGGCGAACAGCGTCGCTCAGCAGCGCGCGCAGCGCAGCCGCCAGCGGCTCGACCGCCCGTTCCACCACAACCCCCGCCCCGGCTTGCTCCGCCTCAGGGAAATGGCAGCCCGGCGTCAGCACGACCGGCAATCCGCACGCCAGCGCCTCAAGCACCGCCATCGAAAACCCCTCGCCCACGGCGGGCAGCGCGAACAGATCCGCCGCGCTCAGCGCCGCCAGGCGGTCGTCGCCTGACAGCATCCCGGTGAACGTCACCCGCTCCCCGACGCCATGCGCCGCCGCCAGCGCCTTGAGTTCGGCGAGCATCCCCTCGTCCGGCCCGGCGATCACCAGCCGCGCATCGGGCGCTACGTCACGCGCCTGCGCAAACGCTGGGATGAGGAACTGCGCGCCCTTACGCTCGTGCAGCCGCGCCAGGAACAGCACGACCGGCCCGTCGCCCAGCGCCCAGCGCGCGCGGAATGGCTCGCCCGGCGGCAGCGCGGCGAAATCGTCCAGATGCACGCCGTTCGGCACGATGCTGATCCGCGCGTCCGGCAGATCAACGCCCCAGCGGGACCACAACGCCCGCACGTCTTCCGCTTCGGCGGCGGTCAGCGCGATCACCTGGTCGAAGCGCGGCAGCAAGCGCCGGGCAAACAGCCGGTCCCACAGGCGTTTGACGCTTCCCCGGCCAGTGTCGTAGGGCAGCGTGCCGTGCGGCGAGAGGACCAAAGGCACGCCAAGCCGGTTCGCCAGGGGAGCCACGCGCAGCGCCTCGACCGTTCGCAGTTCGTGACAGTGAACGGCGTCAATCGCGCCGTCGCGGATCAGGCGCGCAGCGACAGACGCGATCCCGCGCGGCGTGGAGAGGTTGAGCCGATCCCGCAGGGCCGCACTGCGATTGCGGACGCGCGTCACGTGCACGCCGTCGATCGTCTCCTGTGCAGCGCGCACCCGCTCGCCAGCACCGAGCGCATCGGTCGTCAGCACGAAGACGCGGTGTCCGGCGGCGGCCTGCGCGCGGGTAAGCTCGGTCACGGCGCGGACCGCCCCGCCATAGCGCCACGCGGGCGCGTAGTAAGGGACGACGTGCAGCAGGTTCATGCGCGGTCCACCGCCCGGTACCAGCGCGGCGCGATTCGCGTGTTCCACACTTTCGCCAGCGCATAGGCGGAGAGCACGAAAACAAACGGGTCCGCCGGGACGCGATAGCGAGTCGACGGGTGGAAGATCAGGTACGCGACGGTGATCGCGACGATCACCGCCAGCAGCGGGCCGATCTCCAACCCGTTCCGCCACGCCAGCGCCAGCCCGCCCGCGCCGAGCGCCAGCAGCGGCGTGAACGTCAACACGTGGACGATCCGCGCCGCCTCGAAGGTTGGCGTGTGAAACTGGAATACGGCGTCATCTACCAGATATGGGTCCGGCGGCAGGTCGTACGGCATGATCGCGGGACTCCACAGCACCCACAGTTTCGTCCAAAACAGGCGCGGCCACTCGCCGGGATTCTCGCGCAGCCAGTCAATCGCCTGCTGCCGGTGCCAGCGGTCCGCTTCGACCTCGCTCAGCTCGGGCGGCGCCAGCTCGATGCAATTGACCCACTGCGCATCCCAGCCGCGCGCCAGATAGTCCGCCACGCACGCGTTGTTGCCCTGGTGCAGGTTGCTTCCCCCGTTGGTGCTGACCAGCACGAACGCCCCGTGCAGGCGCGTGTTCCGCACGCTCCACGGCGTCAGCACGATCACCAGCGCAGCCGCCGCGATCGCGCCGAGCCGGATCGCCTCGCGCAGACCGAGCCGCCGCCACCACCACAGCGCCAGCAGCGGCAGAACCAGCACGATCAGCGTCTTGGTCAGCGCGCCAAGCCCGAACACGGCCCCCAGCGCGACAGTATCGAGCCAGCGGCGGGAGTCCCGCACACGATACGCCAGCCAGATTCCAAGCGCCAGCAGAAAAATAAAAACCGCCGTATCGTTGACGGTCAGGTTTTGAAATAGCAGATACGGGTACAGCCCGTAGAAAGCCGCGGCCAGCAGTCCCGTCAGCGGGCCCGCCACGCGCCGCCCGATGGCGCAGATCAGCACGACCGTCACGGCGTCGAGCGCGGTCTGCGCCACGGCCACGGCGATCGGATCGCGGCCCAGGATGGTATATACGCCCACCAGAAAGGCCGGATACAGCGGCGGCAGATCGGAGTCACCGGATCGGTCGTCGAAGCGGGTGAAGCCGCGCCCGTCGAGCAGGTTCACGGCGTAGGCGTCGTAGCCGGACGTTTCGAGCGAGAGCGTGTGCCCGAACAGGACCAGAAACGCCACCCGCGCGCCGACCGCGAGCAACACGATCAGCGCCAGCCAGCGCCGGGTCGTCATCTGATGGAGCGTGTTCCTGAGCATAGGTTCGCATTGTACCGCGCCCGCGCGTAGAATCGCTACAGCAGAGAAATCGAGCAATTAGCGATTAGCGGTTAGAGCGTGTTTGCAAATTCGGACGAAAGGAGTGTAGGGTTGAAGCATGAGCC
>CBINGT010000413.1:0-3696 GCA_966250245.1 uncultured Anaerolineae bacterium | reverse complement strand
GTTTCTAGCCGCTAATGGCCTCTTTTAGCGGTCACTCCTAACAGACGCTTTTAACAGTCGCCATTAAAAATCACCCTTAAAAATGAGACGTTAGCGGCGTAGACGAATAGAACATTTGGTCTAAAATGAGAGTGTCTGCGCGGGTGGAAGGCTGATCGAAAGTGGGTGGGCAATGGCAGAACGAGTGGGGCAAGCACCGCCGAGCCCCGCGGTCAAGGCGCTGGACGGACAGGGACGTGTGGGCGGCTACCTCGTCGTGTGGGGCGACACGGACCGGCGCGATTTGCAGGGCGAATACTTTACGCCCGACACCGATCTGGGGCTGGACTGGTATCCGCGCCGCCCGGTGCTTTATCACCACGGGCTGGACGACACGCTCGGCCCGGAGCTGATCGGGGAGATCGAGGTGATGCGGCCGGACGCGCAGGGCGTGTGGGTCGAGGCGCAGCTTGATCTGCGCAACCGCTGGGCGCGCGCGGTGCTCGACCTGGTGGAGCGGGACGCGCTGGGGTGGAGCAGCGGCAGCCTGCCGCATCTGGTGGCGGTCGAGCCGGACGGGCACATCCGGCGCTGGCCGATCGTGGAAGGCAGCCTGACGCCCACGCCTGCCGAGCCGCGCCTGACGGATGCGGTCGCGGTGAAGGCGGCGTTCGAGGCGCTCGGCCTGCCGACGGAGCGGATCCTGCCCCGCGAGATGGACGGGGCGCAGCAGAACCAGACAGGGGATGAGGGGATGATCAACGAGCAAGCATCACACGGCGCGGCGTATGGTGGGGATGGGATCAAGCGGCTCCCGGCGGCGCAGACCGCGCCTCGCCCGAACGGCCCGGCGATCGAGGTGCGCAGCAAATACGCCGCGCTCGACGCGGTGGACATGGCGTTCATGCACACGTGGCTGAGCCGTTCCGGCCAGTGGACGCCCTCGGCGGCGTTCATGCGCGAGCTGGCGCAGAAAACGTACCGCGCGGTTGAGCAGGGGAAGCTCGATGCCGGAGCGCTGCGCGATCTGCCGGTGAAGGCGGACGAGCTGATGCACACCGCCAGCCAGGGGTTCGGCCAGGAATGGGTGCCCGACGTGTGGTCGAGCGAGCTGTGGCGCAGGGCGACGACCGAGAACCTGATTCTGCCGCTGTTCAAGGTGATCGAGATGCCGTCCAACCCGTACGAGATCGCGATCCCCGGCCCGGACCCGATGGTGTATTTCGTGCCGGAGACGCAGGACGAGGACGATCTGACACTGGGCGTGGGGAACCCGATCCCGCCGGGGCGGTTTGGGACCGGCAAGGTCACGCTGACGGCGCGCAAGCTGGCGCTGCGCGTCGGGTTCTCGTCGGAGCTGGTCGAGGATGCGGTGATCCCGCTGATGCCGTTGTATCGCGAGCAGGCGATGCGCGTGATGGCGGATGCGCTGGATAACGTGCTGCTCAACGGGGATACGGAGACGGGCGACGGCAACATCAACAGCAGCGACGCGCCGCTTCCGCCCACCGACAAGACGCTGGCGTTCGACGGGCTGCGGAAGCTGCCGCTGGTGATCGACCCGTCCAAGGCGCACAACGCGCTGGGGAATGCGCCGTCGCTGGAGCTGATGCGCGAGGCGCGCTTCAAGATGCCGATCCGCTATGCGCTGCGCCAGATGCATTGCGCGTGGATCATGGATGGCAGCACGTACGGCAAGCTGCTGGGGCTGGACGAGGTGCTGACGGTCGACAAGTTCGGCCCGTCCGCGACGGTGCTCAGCGGCGAGCTGGCGAAGCTGGAAGGCGTGCCGATCATCGTCAGCCCGGAGATGTCGACCACGCAGGAAGATGGCCTGGTAGGGTCGTCTGGCCACACGCAGGGGCAGGCGGTGTGCGTGTACCGGCCGGGGTGGGTCGTGGGCTATCGCCGCCGCATCACCGCGACGATGGACTACCTGCCGTACTTCGACAGCTATCAGATGGTCGCGACGGTGCGTCTGGCGTTCGGGCGGATGGACGACGACGTCGCGAGCGCGCTGATCAATATCGGCATTTAGCAGTTAGCGATTAGCGGTTAGCAAGGGCTAAAGCAGGTGAAGTGAGGGCTGAGACGATGACGGCAGAAACGAGGGGCGTTCGCTGCGCTTGCCTTTGGCTAAAGGCTAAAAGCTAGCCGCTAATCGCTTCGCAGTCAGTCGGACGACTTGCTCGACGGCGTGTCGGGTTTGAAGAAGGAGATTCCGAAATGCATGGAGCCGAGGATCAGTTTGTCGCCGTCTGCGAGCGTGTAGCGACGATGGGCTTCCAGCGACACGCCGTTGAGCGAGGTCCCGTTCGAGCTGCCCAGATCGACGATATAGAGGTGATCGTTCTCGCGGATCAACTCGCAGTGGCGGCGCGACACACCCCGCTTGTAGCCGTTGTAGGTGTCCAGATCGACCAGGTACTCGCCGGGCTCCCCGACGCCGCGCCCCAGCAGTACGCGCGGGGCGTCCGGCAGCGCCAGGCAGGCGCCGGATGGCAGCACCTGCAACACGACACGCCAATCGGGCAGCAGGCGCGTCAGGCCGTGCCGCTCGTGCGGCCACGCGAACGCCGGGCGCTGGAGCAGCGTCGTCGCGGCATTCGGCAGGTGCAGCGCCTTATGGCAGGAAGGGCAACGCTCCGTTGCGGCGAACAGCGGACGGTTGCAATGCGGACAGCGTAGCAATAGCCCTTCCGGCGGAGTGTTGTGTTGGGATGTTGACATGGTTCCCATCACTCAAAAGCAGGAAGATCGTTCCCACTCTTTATAGCATAACAGACGCGCAAAACTCCCACAGTACGGCTTCGTGAAATTCGTATGAATATTTCGTTGAGGCGCGATCTTGAAATGAAACATGTAACCAAAGGAAGGAACGCGATGCTGACCTACGCAACCCTGCACCAACTGCGGCGCTACCTCGGGCTGAAGGACGCGCAGACCGCCGACGACGCGCTGCTGAGCACTCTGTTGGACGCGGCCTCGCGCCTGATCGAGCGCTACACCGGGCGGTGCTTTTACCCGGTGCGTGGCGTGCAGCGGTACGACTGCCGCCGGGCGTTCGCGCTGGTGTTCGACCGGGATTTGCTGGCGCTCCACACGCTGACCAACGGCGACGGCCGCCCTATCGATCTGGCGGACGTCCACTTGCAGCCGCCGGGCGGACCGGTGTTCGGCGGGCTGCTGCTCGACAAGACGCGCGCCGCGTTCGTGTATGTCGACGATCCGCTCGAAGCGCTGGCGGTCGACGGGACGTGGGGCTATCACCCGGACTGGGCGAACGCCTGGCGGGACTCGGGCGCCGCGCTGGCCGAACCGCTCGACGCGGCGGCGGACGGGCTGCGCCTCAGCGGATCGGGCGCGGCGTTCGAGCCGGGGCAGCTTGTCCGCGCCGGAGACGAGTATATGACGGTGGTGGCATTCGACGCGGCGGGCACGCTGACGGTCCGGCGTGGGGCGCATGGCACCTCGCCGCATGCGCACGCCGCCGAGGCGCCGCTGCTGATCTACACCCCGCCGCCGGATGTAGCGCAGGTCTGCCTGCGGGTGGCGGCGTGGCTCTATCGCCAGAAGGATGCGGGCTGGGTGCAGCAAGCGGGCGGCCTGCGCGGTCAGGTGGTGGTGCCGCCCGCGCTGCCGGATGACGTGGCGCTGGTGCTGGGGCCGTACGTGCGGCTGAGGGTAGCGTAGGAGCGATTAGCGGTTAGCAGTTAG
>CBINGT010000412.1:0-3698 GCA_966250245.1 uncultured Anaerolineae bacterium | reverse complement strand
GCCAGCGTTTCGAGCAAGAAAATATCGTCTGGCCCGAAGGCGTCGAGCCGGTTGCTTTGCACGTCCAGCACGCCGAGGACGCGTTGCTGCACGGCCAGCGGCACGCTGATCTCAGAGCGGGTCGCGTCGAGGACGGCGTGTGGTAGGAAGCGCGGGTCTTCCGCGACGTTCGGCGCCAGCGCGGTCTGCGCCTGCTCCGCCGCCCAGCCGACCATCCCGGACCCCATGTCGAGCTTGAGCTCGGCGCGCGCGAACCCTTCGTGGCTGCTGGCGCGTAGCTCGACCCGGCCCGATTTCTCGTCCACGATGAAGATGCTGACCGAGTAGTAGCCGAACGCGTCGTGGATCAGCGTCACGATCTGGCGGAAGAGATCTGGCAAGGGCTGGATCGCGACGATCTGGCGCGTCACGTCGTTGATCAGGCGAAGCTGGCGCGCGCGTTCCTGCGTCGCCTCGAAAGTCTGCGCGTTGCGGATCGCGCCCGACGCCTGGTTGGCGAGCAGCGTCAGCAGGCGGCGATCTTCTTCTGTGAAGCGACCGGGCTGGTCGCTCTGCACGGCGATCACGCCGAGCGCGGTCCCCCCGGCGATCAGCGGGACGAACACCGCCGAGCGCGACGGGTTGCCGGTGTGATAGCTGGGACGCGCGGGGAGCGTATCCCACTCTTGCTCGAAGTCGCGGACGAGCAGGCCGTTCCCCGTGCGGCGCACCCAGCCGATCACGCCTTCGTCAGCCTTTCCCGCGAAGGTTTGCGGCGGCAGGCGTTCCGCGTCCTTCAGCCAGACTTTGATCGCGTAGTCGTTGCCTTCAAACAGGCCGATCTGGAAGTTGTGGGTGTCCACAATGCGCGTCGCCTGCTGGTAGACGACCTCGCACAGTGCATCCACCTTCAGTTGCACGCTGAGGATCGCATTGCCAACCCCGGCCAGGATGTCCAGCTCGGGGCTGAGGCGCTCGTGCGCCGCCAGGCTAAGCCCGCGCCGTCGTCCACGCCAATAGCCGGTGACCAGTCCCAACGCCAGCCCGCATACGGCCAGTGTGGCACCGACCACCATCACCAGAATTACGGTGGTATCCAAAACCGCGATTCCTCGTCGAGCCAGAAGCGGTAGTGACGCTTAGGGGGATTTGGAATGCGCCGCGAGTGCCGCTTCGAGGGTGGGGAAGATCCGGAACAGCATGTCGAAGCCCACCATCTCGAAAATCTCAGTGATCCGGGGCTGCAGCCCGCTGAGCAGAACATCCCCGTTCTGGTCTTGCGCGCGCCGCCATGCGGAGACCAGGATTTTGAGGCCGCTGCTGGCGATGTACGTCACGTCGCTCATGTCAATAAATAGCCAGTGCTGCCCCTCTTCCAGCAGCATATTGAGCAACCGCTCAAGATCGGGGCTGGAATTGCTATCCAGCCGCCCGGTCGGCGAAACGACCGCTGCCCCATCGCCGAGCCGCCGCACCGGGAATACCGGATCGGCCTCACTGGCACCACTTGGCACACTCTCGACCCCGGCCGGGATCTCCTTGACCAGCGTGAGTTGATTCTTGCCGTCTTGCCGCTGGTACGTCACCTCGTTCATCAGGCGGCGAATAAAGTAGATGCCCCATCCGCCCGGTTCGCGGCTGTCCAGCGGTTCGTCCGGATCGGGCGCTTCGTGCTCAAGTGGGTTGAAGGCGGGCGATTCGTCGATCAGCGTGATGATGAAGCGATTGCCGTCACGCTCGCAACACACTTCAATCGTGCTATCGTCGCCTTCAAAGCCAAAGCCGTGCTCGATGATGTTTGTCAGAGCCTCGTCCACCGCCATCTGGCAGTGATACACGGCGCGCTCATCCATCTCGGTGGTTTCTGCGCAGGCCACCACGAAATCGCACGCATCGCGCACCCGTTCCAGACGTGCCTCGATGTCAAGGCATTTCACGTCAGCCATGATTGACCCTCGACCGGGCTAACCCTCACCGTTGCGTGCCAGCCCACGCTAGAAGCTGCCGACCGCTTCAACCTGCGTGGAGTAGATCTCGAAAATGGTGTCCAGCCCTGCCAGTTCAAGCACTTCGCGCACGCGCTCGGACGGGTTCGCGATCCGCAGATCCCCGCCAGACCGCTTGACCCGCTTGAGCACGCGCACCATCTCGCGCAGCCCGGCGCTGCTCATATACTCCACACCGCCCAGGTCGAGCACAATGTAATTGCGCCCTTCGTCGGCGGCCCGATCCATCGCAGCGCCCAGTTCTGATGCGTTGGTGCTGTCAACGCGGCCTGCTACCTCGAACAACTGCACGCGCTTCAGCTCGGATGAGTTGATTTCCATGACCATGTTTTCGCTCCTTTCGCGGCTTGCCCGGATTATACCATCAAATAATCAATGGATAGAGGCGCGATCCGCGTAAATTTTGTCGCCAGTTGAGCGATTTGTGAGTTCTGCCTACAATCGGGCGTCTGAGCAGGTGACACGCCAACGGACGGGCGCGATGGAGCGACGGATAAACAGGCAGCTTGGGGCAGTAATCGGCGCGGTCGCGGTGTGTGGAGCCGCGCTCCTTGCGGTGCAGACGGTGCTGGCTGGATCGGATATGCTGACGCTGCGCTTCGCCGCGACGGTCGTGCTGACCCTCGCGGCGGGGTGGGTCGCGTGGCGCGGCGGGCGAGCGGCGCGCGATCCGGCGCCGGACCCAATCGCGCTGGTGCTGGCGGGCGCGGCTGGACTGGCGATCTTCGCGGCGGCGTGGTGGGGGATGGACCTGGCCGATCACCTGCTGCGGCAGGCTGGTGGCGCGCTGCCTTTGCCCCAACTGCTGTCACGGACTGCGGACCGGCTGCTTGGCGCGGACTTGCGCGCGGCGTCGTACGAGATCGCGGTGCTGGCGAACGTGGTGCTGATCCCCTGGGCGCAAAGCTGGCTGCTGTGGGGAACGCTCCGCCGGGCGATGGCGGTGCGGTTTGGCGTGGCGCGCGGCGCATGGCTGACTGCGCTGATTGGCGGCTGCGTGCTGGCACTCAGCGCGCCGCAGCAGGTCGAGCCGTCGCTACCGTCTGGGCTGGCGTCTTTGCCGGGGTATCTGCTGGTGAGCGTAGTCGCGGCATGGGCCGCTGCGCTGAGCCGGTCGTATTGGGCCGGGTTTGCTGCGCAGGGAACGTTCGCCTATGCCTCGCTGGCGCTGCGCGACGATCTGCTGCGGGTGATGGTTGGGCGGGGCTATCTCGATACGGCGTGGCTGACGGCGCTCCTGCTCGGCGGGTTTGGCGCGGCGGTGGTGTTGCAGGTGATCCGCTTCCGCGCCGAGACGGACGCGCCGCCATCCGAGGGCCAGCCGGGCGCACGTGGCTCAGGGATCGCGTGGGTGGCGATGGTGCTCGTCGCAGTGTCCGTGCTTGCGCTGGCCGCGATCGACCTCGCGCGGCGGGGGTAATAGTGGGGAGTGGGGAATAGGGAATTGGGAATAGGGGCGCAGTTTGCTGCGCCCGTTGGCAGAAGTGCGTCAGAAAGAAACGGGCGGAGCTAGCTCCGCCCCTACAATAAAGGCAATCGCTGCCCGATTGCCTGTGCTGCTTTTTGCTGTTTTTCGCTTACAACCTTCGCAGCAGCGACACCAGCAGGCCCATCAGCCCGAGCGCGGCCAGCGCCAGGATCGGCACAATCGGCGGCAGGCCGCCCGGCGTCCCGACGTTGGTGGGGGCGCCGCGCGGGATCACGATCGGCGTG
>CBINGT010000411.1:0-3701 GCA_966250245.1 uncultured Anaerolineae bacterium | reverse complement strand
GGCGGCGATCAGCATACTGGCGATTAAGAGGCCAGGACGGAACTGCCAGTCATAGGCGGCTACCTGTTCCCACCGCGTAAGCAGCGAGGCGATGAGAAATACCAGCAGCAACGCCCCCAGGCCAAACTGGAACCAGGCAGGTATCGCCTTGCGTGGAGATCGCATGTGTGCTCAACCTCTGCCAGACCGGCCCCCATCAACACCGAACCCGCTACCCGCAACACACCCGAAACGCCAAAACACACTGTATTTTGTCGTGCGCGTCTTGCGAGATTAAGCGTGCATAGAAGAAAAATCTTGGCTGGCAATTGGAAAGAAACCGAACCCATCACGCCACGCGCGGTAGAGCGCCGCAAACGCTCCACCGGCTGCCCCCCACGATGAAGGGTTCAATCGAGGAATTATGCCTGAACCCAGTGGGTCAGGTCTTTGCCGAGTAGTTCGCTTAAGGCTTCGACTTCGGGTCGAAATTCCTCCTGCAACTGGCGGCGAAGGCCGGGATCGATTGTGGGACGGCTTTTCTTCACGGCGTTCAGGCTATTCACTTTCGCGTAGAGCTTGACCGACAAATCCGGAAAAAGCGTCCACATGGCGCGTTTGGCGGGCATCAGCACCCTCGGCGGCTTTCGCACCAGACTCATCACCCGGCGGCTTCTCACTTCTTTGTGCGGATTGATCACGTTGAATTGCGGCTCGAACGTTGGATCAACCTCAAGAAACTCCAAGAGCTGCCGGTACACGCCGCGATTGTCTTTCTTGAACTCGTCATGGATGATGACGTGTACATTCTCCCGGCCAAACGTATCGAAATAGTTCCGAACATAGCCGGAATAGCGCGCGTTTCGCCGGTAGAGCAAGATGAGTGGCTTGAAGCACGTTGGCGGAATACGTTTCCCGGCCAGGCGATCGGGTTCGGCTTCGAGAGCTGCCTCAAAGGTAGGAAGGTCCTCGTCGCCCACGAACAGCGCCTGGAAATACATCGAGTACATCTGCTCTACGGGATTCCTGAGCATGATGACGATCTTGGCCTGGGGGTCAAACGCCTTGATTTCCTGCGGCGCTGAAGAGGAGTACAGGTAAAGAACGGCCGTTTCGCCGATCCGCTTTTCACCGTTCCACTTCTTGAAAGCATCCAGGTATGTCTCGAGCGAGATGCGTTCGCCCGTCAAGGTGCTGGCCATCGGGAGGTCAGCACCGAAATAGTGCATTTCTTTGTAACCCATGAAGATATCTGGATGCTGCGCCAGAAAATCGTTCATCGCGGTGGTACCGCACTTTGGCGCACCCACTATGAAGAAGTTTGGCCGTGTCATCGCAGCTCCCCACGCACCTCTCAACTTGAATTGCAGTTGGAGCGGGCTTTAACGAGAATGATGGATGCTGTGTCTCAGCGCAGGAAGAAAAGAGGTGTCCCTTCCTGAGCGCTGCCCCAGGTGCCGACGACACACTTTAAGAATATATACCACTTGGCGAGATCGAGTCTGTAAGCATTGGTAAAAGATTAGTAAAAAGCGGCAAAAGGTCATCCTGACTGCCTTCCGCCGCTTTGTGGTGTGATTTGCCGGTCCTGGCTGCTTTCAGCCCTTCTTCGCTTTCTGCACAATCTCCGGCGTCAGCATCCAGCGCAGGGACCATTCGCCGTGGTCGTACTCAAAGCACGCGGTTCCGGCGGTGGTGAACCATAGCGGGCGGTGACCGGGTTCGCCGATCAGCAGCATGCTGGCGAGGTCTTCCATAAACGGATTGTGCCCGACCAGCATCACCGGCTCCGGTTCGAGGCGAAGCTCGCGTGCCAGCGTATCGACCGGGTCGGAGAATTTCAGCCCGGTCACCGCGATCACGCCGCCCGGCGGATTGAGCGCGTTCCCCAGAATCTCGGCGGTTTCCCTGGCACGCACAAGCCCGCTGTGCCGGATCTGGTGGACGGTCAGGCGCGCTTTTGCCATGCGCCGCGCGATCCGCTCGACGTCGCTCCTGCCGCGATCGGTCAGCGGGCGGTCGGCGTCGTTCGAGTAGCCGCTCTGTGCGGCTTTGCCGTGCCGGACGAGATACACGCGCATAAGCCTCTCCTGTCTATCCCTGGCCTACCACAGATCGAGCTTGCCGGGCGGGTTCTGAATCGCTTCCCAGAACTCGTCAATCGTCAGCCGCGTGAAGCTCTTTGGCCCGACGAGGTAAGCTTCTTTCTCCATCCACAGAAACAGCCGCTCGCCCCGATCCCGCTTGAGGTTGACGGCGACGTTTGGCAACAACAGGTCGTCGCGGAACTCGTAACGCCCTTTGACCTCAACCCAGGTGTGGAAATCCGGCAGGTAGAAATCGACCAGGTAGTGCCCGGCGCCGATCCGCTCCGGTTCATAGCGCCACGCGATGCCGCGCCGCTCCAGTTCCTCGGCGAAGCGCACCTCAAGCTGCGAGCGCATTTCCACGCCCTTCACCACGCCGGGCAGCGAGACGATCCGGCGCTTTCCGCGTCGGGGAGAGGGGCCGCCAGGTTTCAGAGGGGGCATCTCGTCTCCTTTCGTGCAGAAAACGGCAGTCAGGCGCGGCGGCTGCGGCGGCTGGTGCGACTTTCGCGCGAGCGCTTGCGCTCCCGGCGCAGGGCGAACGGGTCCGGCGCGTAGTTCGGGTCGTCTACCGCGCGCGGGGGAACCCACTTCTCGGAGGGCGGTTCTTCCGGGGCTGGCTCGGCCGGGGCCTCGGCGGGGTTGCCTGCTTCGACCTGGGCAGCGGCCTGCGTCTCGCGCATCGAGCGCGGCGGGGGCATCCCGCGCTTGAGCAGGAAATAAAGCTGAAGCGCCTCGTCAAACGGTACGTCGAGGTCGCTCGCGACGTGCTCGATCTGGCGCAGAATCTCCGTTTCGCTGCGCCCCTGGGCCGACTGCGTCCAGATCGCCTGATAGGCTTCGCGCACGGCGGGCGGTGCGATCACTGTCACGGTCACGGGACGCTCGGCAGCGGGCACGATGCCGTACGCCTCGAATTCGGCCAGCCCTTCGACGATCACCGTTTCGAGCGACTTCACGTCGAGCGGCACCGGATCCCCGGCGATCAGCCGCAGGCGCGACAGGTGCTCGTAGACGGTGTCGCGCACGGTGTCCGCAATCAGCGCCTCGAACTGGTCCTCATGTGTGAAGCCGCGCAGCGTTTCGTAGACCGATTCGTCGGCGTAGGTGGGGTTGAAACTCAGCGCGAGCGCAATGTCGAGATCGATCGGCAGATCGGCGGAGTCCATCACATTCTCGACGCGCACGGTGAGATGCAGTGTGTTGAAATCGACGTACGGATGAACGCGCGCGTTCCAGCGCCAGGGCACGATCATGCGCCCTGGTTCCAGGTATTCATACGTCGTGTTGCCGTCCTCAACCACGTAGTACCAGCCGAGCGGCACGTTGACGATCCAGCGCGCGGTGATCGGCGCGGCGAGATAGCGCAGGAAGACGATCATCCCGGCGACGATCAGCGCGATCCCCAGGCGGCTCAGCCACTCCAGGTCCGCAGCGACGCCCACCACCAGCAGCCAGATCACGCCGAGCAGCACCAGCCCCAGGCCGATCACCAGCCCTTCGACCACCAGCAGCGCCCACCACATGATGCTGTTGGCGGCGGCGCGCTCTCGCAGGACGCCGACCCGCTGGCGCCAGCTTGCGCGCCCGACCCAGCGCGCGTCGTAGACAGGCGGCGTGGACTGTAAGTCGGAG
>CBINGT010000410.1:0-3706 GCA_966250245.1 uncultured Anaerolineae bacterium | reverse complement strand
ACCGTCACCTTCGCCGTGTAATAACCCTCCAGACGTCTGATTTCGCGGGGGTGGTGGGCCGTGTGCAAGCCACCCCTTTCATTTTTTTACAGATACTTCGCATTTTTTAAACACGACTCTAATCTCGCCCTATTGTCAGGCTCCGCTGCCTGATGTTAAAATTAGGTCAAGATGATAAAGACGCTTCCCATTCTCTATCCGTCAGTTCCGTGCGGAAAACCCCTGACAAGGTTACACGGCAACTTGTCGAGAGAGAACGCTGCGCTAGATCTTGGCGGCGCAGCGTTTGTTTAGCGATCGCTATCGCTCTCACGCCGGGAAACGGGTTAGGGAGAATGTGAGAACCGTGAGTAAGTCGAATCCGCGCCCAGTGTCGGCCTTGGACCTGCTGACGGTGCGGCGACTGGTCGAGCGGAGCCTTCCGCTGGACATGGTGGCCGCGCTGACCAACGGGATCGGCGGCGTGGAGCATGCGGCGCTGTCAGCCGTGCCGTTGACCGACCTCGGCGCACCGACGTTCATTCTGCGGAATGGTCACGGCGGCTACGTCGGGCAGTTTCAACACCGTCTGGGAGATCAGATCGCGCAGCTTTCGTTTTTGGCGCCAGAGCCGCAAGAAGGCGATTGCCGCGAGTGGGGCGTGTTCCTCGAGGCGCTGGTTGCTCGGGCCGGGCAGCGCGGCGCCCACCTGATCAGCGCTGAAGTAAACGAGGATCATCCGGCGCTGGTGGCGTTTCGGATGGCGGGCTTCGCGGTGTATTCGCGCCAGGTGTTGCTTCGCCGGGATCCGGCGCCGGTCCACGACGCCCCGTCCGAGCTTTTGCGCCCGGCGACCGATCAGGACTCGTTCGCGATCACGCTGCTGCGTGCGAACACTGTTCCCCGGCTGCTTCAGCAGGCGGACCTGCTGCCAGACGACGTGACGACAGGGCTGATCTACGAGCGTGACGGGCAGATCGCCGGGTATCTCGCGCTGATCGAAGGCAAGCGCGGCGTGGTGATCAAGCCCTACTTTCACCCGGAAGTGTACGATCAGGCGGCCGCGGTCATGGAAGCGGCGCTCGCGTTCATTCCACGCGTGGCAGAGCTGCCTGTGTACGTCTATGCGCGAGCCTATCAAGACTGGCTGCGCGGCGTGCTGGAGCAGGTCGGATTCTTGTCCTGGGCGCACCAGGCGTTGCTCGTCAAGTATACGATGGTGCGCGTAGAGCGGCCGGAGACGGTCACCGCCCCGGCGTTGGAAACAGCGGCCCGGCACACGCCAGCGATCGACGGGCCCATTCGCTATCATCCGTATAAACGAGACCACCGACTCCCGCCGGGTAATCGCGGGACGCAGATACAGAGTGACTGAAATCCTAAACCGTCCAATAACCCAACAACAGACCGCTATGGAACGCCGAATCACGGATGACCTTGAAAAGCTCAAAGCGGTTCTACCTCAAGGGGTGGTGCAGGCGCTTGAACGGGTCGACCGTCCCGCCGATGATCTGCTGGAAGTGATCCTCGACCTGGGCCGCGTGCCGACCGCGCGCTTCGTGGATGGCGAAGTGGTGCTTGATCAGCACGAAGTTACGGCCGAAGAGATCCGGTATGTCGAGGAGCGGCTTGGCGCATTTGACGACGACAACCGCGCGGGGATCGAGCGCACGCTTCACCGCATCAGCGCGATCCGCAACCGCCGTGGAGATATTGTCGGCCTGACGTGCCGCGTGGGCCGCGCCGTCTACGGGACAATCGACATCATCCAGGACATCATCGAAGCTGGGAACAATGTCCTGATCCTGGGCCCGCCCGGGGTCGGGAAGACGACCCTGCTGCGCGAGGCGGCGCGCGTCCTGGCAGAATCCCGCCGCGTGGTGATTGTCGACACCTCGAACGAGATCGGCGGCGACGGCGACGTGCCGCATCCGGCGGTGGGCCGCGCGCGGCGCATGCAGGTCGCCAAGCCGCTGCTTCAGCACGAAGTGATGATCGAGGCGGTCGAAAACCACAACCCCGAGACGATCGTGATCGACGAGATCGGGCGCGAGCTGGAAGCGTTGGCGGCGCGGACGATCGCCGAGCGCGGCGTGCAGTTGATCGGCACCGCGCACGGCAACACGCTCGACAACCTGCTGCTCAACCCGACGCTCTCCGACCTGGTCGGCGGGATCGAGTCGGTGACGCTCTCCGACGAGGAAGCGCGCCGTCGCGGGACGCAGAAGACCGTGCTGGAGCGCCGCGCTCCTCCGACCTTCAACGTCCTGATCGAGATCCAGACGCGCAACCGGCTGGCCGTGCTGGAAGATGTCGCCGCCGCGGTCGACGCGAACCTGCGCGGGCGGCCGCTGCCGGTCGAGATTCGCACGCGCCAGGAGAACGGCGAGATCACGATCGAGTCGGCCCAGCCGGAGTACGGCGCGTTCGGCCAGCGGAACGGCGGGCGCGGCGATGGCCGCGGTCGCGAGCCGCAGCCGGCCGGGCGCGGGCGGCGTGGGGCAGAGCGCGAGCGTCCACTTCATAGCGAGCCCGCCGCCACGTTTGAGCCTGGGCAAGCTGGCCGTCGGGGGATGCAGACGCTGCGCGTCTACCCGTATGGCGTGGCGCGGAACCGGCTCCAGCAGGTAGCGCGGCAGTTACACGTCCCGGTCGAGATCGTAGACGATCTGGACGAGGCGCAGGCGATCGTGACGCTCAAGAACTACTATCGCCGCCGCCCCCGGCTGATCGTGGATGCCGAGCGGCAGGGCGTGTCGATCTACGTGCTGCGCGCCAACACCGTGACCCAGATGGAAGACTTCCTCGTCGACGTCTTCCAACTCTATGGAGACGACGAACACGACCCTTTTGGTCGGGCCATGCTTGAGGCCGAGCAGGCCATCCGGCAGATCCGGAATGGCGCGCGCTCGATCGATCTGTCACCTCAAGCGGCCCACATCCGTCGCAAGCAGCACGAGATGGCGCGCGCCGCGCGGCTGGTTTCCCATAGCTACGGGCAAGAGCCAAACCGCCGCGTGCGGATCTTCCGTGACGAGCCGGTCGGCCCCTAAGCCGCCGCGCTCCTGTGACTGACCCGTCAGGCGAGGGGAACCCCCTCGCCTTTTTTTGTGCGCGGTCGCGGGCGTTTTGCTCAGTTGCCGCGCGGCGCGCCTGCCCGGTACAATCGGACACAGCCGCATGTGACGCGGAACAACTCGGAGCCTCGTAGCCCAGGAGGGCAAGAAAAATGTCGAGACGAGGATGTTTTTCAGGCATCATTTTGCTGCTAATCCTGGTAATTGTGGCGCTGGTAGCGGTGCTGATCTGGTTTGGCAGCGAGCCAAACGGCATCCGCACGCGCGTCGAGGCGGACCGGACGATGCTTGCGATCGGCGAGACGATGGCGCTCAACGTGTCGATTGAGAATGTCAGCCTGGATGCGGTGCTGATCAACAGCGTCGGCCTGGAGCGCGACCTGCTGAACGGCCTGACGCTGGTCCAGACGCTGATCGACGGCACGCCGCAGTCTCTGCCGGTGGACGAGCGCGACTTCCCTGTGCTCGGCGCGTGGACCGAGTACAGCCTGGACCGCGAGATCCCGCCGGGGGAGACGATAAACGTCACGTTTGTGCTGGAAGCGACGGAGCCAGGGTCATACATGGGCGAGGTTTCCACCTGGGTCGATGTACGCCCGCTCGGGTTGCCACTGGTGCAGGCCCGCCGCGAGAGCATTGATTACGCGGTG
>CBINGT010000409.1:0-3716 GCA_966250245.1 uncultured Anaerolineae bacterium | reverse complement strand
GCCCGCTTGAGGCGGTAGGCGAGGCGCATGTTCCGCACGGCAGTCGACACCTGCGCCGCAAACAGCCGCCCAAGCTGAAGGTGCGCCCCGTTGAAGCGACCCGGCGTTTCGGAGAACAGCGCCACGAAGCCGATCAACCGCTGGTCGATAATCAGCGGCAGGCGCATATACGACCACGCCCCGGCCGCCTCTGCCTCGCGCACGCGCATGGCAGAGCGCAGCATATCGGGCAGGCGCTCGCGCAACAACACTTCGTCGCCGAGGTACATCAGGCGCTCGTCGTGCGATAGCGCGTGGAATGTTTCCTGGCAGACGCGCAGGTATTCTTCGGGCGCGCCCAGGCCAAGCCCATCGGTCAGCGTCGTGTAATCCGGATCGGCGAGCAACACAGCGAGGTCGTCGGCATCCACCGCCACACGCGCGACCTGCCGCAAGTCGCCGAGGATCGAGGTTTCTTCCAGCGGATCGGGCTGCGAGAGCGCTGCCTGCAGCAAGCCTTCGAGGTTTCGCATGCGCTCGTGCAGCGCGTCTACCGGCACAGCGTCCGGCTCGCCGCCGCTGAACGCCTGTGCACGCCGGATGGTCAGCTCGTGTAACGTCGCCAGCGCTTGCTTTAACTCGTCGGGCGCGCAATCACGGCTGAGGCACACATCCGGCCCGGCGGCGGACTGCACCGGATCGGCGTGGGACGCTCCATCCACCAGCGCCAGCACGCCCACCGCCTGGTTGACGCCGCGCAACGCGCCGGTCAGCGTGCCGAGGTCATCGGCCACGGCGGGCGAATCGATCACCACGCAGGTTGCCAGCTCGCGCTCCACTGCGCGAAGCGCCGCCGAAATTTGTGAAACGTGGAACAGATTGACGTGTTCTGAAAGCGCTTGGAGTAACGGAGAGTCGGGGCCGAACCAGATCACATCGCCCGGTAGATGCGCTGGGGCCGGGTTTTGTCTCGTATCATCCAAACGATCCATGCCGTGCCCGCGATCCGTTCTTCCGCCTCTAGTCATAACACATGCGAAAACAAATCATAATTGGCGGGCGCGAGCACCGGACAGGAAGAGGGAGCCGCGCCTCGGCTTCGGGTAACATCTGATAGTATAGCACGGGCATTCATTGGGGGGAACTTAGCGAGCCTTCCCCGCCGCAAAAATTTTACAGATTTGGAATCCTCTTAACGAACCGTAGGCAAACGAATGACTTTCTTATCACCTTCTTACCTCGTTCAGTGCAAAAGGAACCGTTCTGCCGGTATAATTAGAGTTAGGAATAGGCCATCAGTGTAACGAGGAGACTCGCGGAACATGGATATTTACCGTCCCCAACCTCAGGCCGCTGTCATCGGCAGCCGCGTCAGCATGCGCGAAGTCATGCAGCAGGTCTACCTGTGGATGATGGCCGGCCTCGGGCTGAGCGCCCTCGTTGCCGTCCTGCTCGCCACGGTGCTGACCGAAGCGCTCGTGCCGCTGCTGCTTCCGGCGGTGGTGGTGGAACTGGTGCTGGTGCTGTATCTCAGCATGCGAATCACGAAGATGAGCGCCGAACGCGCAACGACCGTCTACCTGGCTTATGCCGCGCTGAACGGCGTGACGCTGGCGACCATCTTCTTCTGGGCAAGCCTCACCGATATCTGGCTGGCGCTGTTCGCCACCGGCGCGATGTTCGCCGCCATGAGCATCATCGGCTTCACGACTAACATCGACCTCTCTGGCATGCGCAGCTACCTGCTGATGGGCCTGATCGGGCTGATTGTCGCCAGCGTGATCAACATCTTCTGGGCCAGCTCGGCGCTGTACTGGATTGTGACCTACGCTGGGGTGCTGCTGTTCGTCGCGCTGACGGCGTACGATACGCAGTGGATTAAGCGCACGGCGACCGAGATCGAGGTCGCGGGCATGAGCAGCGGCGAGGCGACCGTCCGCCGCGTGGCGATCATCGGCGCGCTGAAGCTTTATCTCGACTTCATCAACCTGTTCCTGTACATCCTGCGGATCGTCAGCGACCGCTAAGGAACCGGCTGGACCTTCGGCGGGCGCTGTCAGAAGCGCCCGCTTTGCTGTGTGGTGACTCTGCGCCCAAACCGAGAGGACCCCATGACCCACCACGCGAAACAACTC
Organism: uncultured Anaerolineae bacterium; assembly: GCA_966250245.1. Lineage (GTDB taxonomy): Bacteria > Chloroflexota > Anaerolineae > Aggregatilineales > Aggregatilineaceae > DYGX01. The sequence continues at coordinate 1,602 of CBINGT010000409.1, read as the reverse complement.
ACGCAGCAACAGTTTGGCACGCACGCGCAGGGCTATGTGAACTCTCCGACGCACGCCAGCGGATCGAACCTTGACCGGCTGGTCGAGGCGGTCGCGCCCCGGCCGGGGATGCGCGCGCTCGACATTGCGACCGGCGGCGGGCACACGGCGCGCCGTTTGTGGCAGGCGGGCGCGTGGACCGTCGCGGGCGATCTGACGCTGCCGATGCTGCGTGCGGCGCGGGCGAGCCTTTGCGCGCAGGGCTGCGACGGCGTGACGTTCGTCCAGCTTGACGCCGAAGACCTGCCCTTCGCCACCGGCGCGTTCGACGCCGTGACGTGCCGCATTGCGCCGCACCACTTCCCGGATGTGGCGCGGTTCGTGCGGGAGATGGCGCGCGTCATGCGGCCGGGCGGCGTGGTGGGCGTGGTGGACCAGCTTGCGCCAAGCGATCCGAAGGCAGCGCGCTACATCAACGCGTTTGAGCGGCTGCGCGATCCGAGCCACCTGTGGGCGTACAATCAGGCGGAATGGGAAGGTTTTTTTACCGGCGCAGGGCTGGCGGTGGAGACGGTCGAGACGTTCGCGGTCGATCACACTCTCGGCGAGTGGACCGAGCGAATGGGCTGCGACGCGGCGACCACGCTCCGCTTGCGCGCGATGATGGTCCATGCGCCGGAGCCGGTCGTGGAGTGGATGCGGCCACACGTCACGCCGGTGGGCGACCCGACGTTTGTCATCCGGCAGATTCTGATCGTCGGGCGCAAGGGCTGATCGTCCCGCGCTATCCCTCGCGCTGCCAGCGCCAGACACTCGCCTCGGCCCGCTGCCGGATGCCGCGCAGCATCTTCTGCTCCATGATCATGTGCGCCAGTTCGGACGCACCCCACATCAGGTGGTTGGCGGTCGTCGGCGGGTAAGTCAGGCGGAAGCGCGCGATCAGCCGTGTCCTGTCGCCGAGCGGTTCCAGCGCGAACGTCCACGATACGCTGGTCCCTTCCACGCCGTCGCTGCCGCCGAGCACCAGCGCGCGCGGCGGATCGACTTCCATCACGGTGAACGCGGGCATCGGTTCGGGGCCGAGGCGGATCGCGTCGCCCGGCGCGAGGGTCTGCAATTCCGGCACGATGCGCTGCGCCGAGTGCGGCCCGTCCACAAAGTCTGCCGCGCCCACCAACCGCTCCAGCACGTCATAGCTGTACCAGCCCGCGCGCTGCCAGCCGATCTGCACCAGCCAGGGCCAGATCGCATCCGGCGGAGCGTTGATGAGGATCGCGCGCGTGGACGCGATGCGCGGCGTAGGAACCAGATCATCGCCGGGCAGCGCGCGCGTGCGCTCGAATGGCGTCGCGCCGAACATCCACAACCGTCGCAGCGCCACGACGCCCGCCACCATCCCGATGACCGTCCAGTTTCGCACGCGCATCGCCCGGTTCCCCCTACTCCACCAATTGCTCGATCAGATCGGCGGCGCGCTGTGGACCGCCCAGCGCGGCGAAGGCGTCCCGCAGGCTGTTGACCGCGCGCTCGACCAGCGGCGTGGACGTGATCGCGCCCACCGCCGAGGCGAGCTGCGTGTGAAGCTCGCGCTGTTGCAATTCCAGCCCGACCTTCGCCTGACGC
>CBINGT010000408.1:0-3738 GCA_966250245.1 uncultured Anaerolineae bacterium | reverse complement strand
TATACTTGACACCGCTTGCCGCCCCGCTATCATAGAACTGTTCAGAACCCACTGACGCGCCGCGGGCCGCGAGGGGCGGCCATCCAGCCGACAAGGAGCAGGCTTCATGGCAGACTTGACCGATCGTGTCGCGATTGTGACTGGCAGCGGGCAGGGCATCGGGCGCGAGGTAGCGCTCGAATTGGCAAGGCGCGGTGCGATCGTCGTCACGAATGACCTGAGCGGGTGCTGCGCGCCGGACACGCTCGAGGAAATTCGCGCGCTCGGCGGGGACGGGCTGGCGATCACGGCGGACGTGAGCGACGCCGCGCAGGTCGAGGCGTTAGTCGGGCAGGTGGTCGAACGCTTCGGAAAAGTCGATATTCTGGTAAATAACGCGGGCACCACGCGCGATAATCTAATGGTGCGGATGCCAGAAGAAGAATTCGACCTGATCATGCGCGTGAACCTGAAAAGCGCGTGGCTGTGCTCGAAGGCGGTGTTGCGCTCGATGATGCGCAAGCGCTACGGACGGATCATCAATATGTCGAGCGTGAGCGGGATTGCCGGGCAGGCGGGCCAGACCAATTACAGCGCCAGCAAGGCCGGGCTGATCGGCATGACGCGCGCGCTGGCGCGGGAAGTCGCCTCGCGCAATATCACGGTCAACGCCGTGGCGCCGGGCTTCATCAAGACCAAGCTGACCGAGAACCTGCCGCAAGACGTTCTCGACACGCTGGTCGCGAATATCCCGATGGGGCGCTGGGGCACGGTCGAGGATGTCAGCCATGCGGTCGCGTTCCTGGCAAGCGACGGGGCGTCGTACATCACGGGGCACGTGCTGGCGGTCGACGGCGGGCTGGTGATGTACTGATCGGCGAGCAGGCGAGAAAGGGCCATCGGCATGAAAGCGGTGAAAGACGAGGTCAATCCGCGCCACCCGAATGACACGGTGACGCTGGCGCCCGGCGTGCTGCTGACGATCGCGCGGAAGGCGACGCTCAGCGTGCCGGGGGTGCTGCGGATGGGGGGAACGCCCGGCGGGGTCGACCGGCTCTTTCGGCGGACGCCCGCGGCCAATGGCGTGCGAATCGCCGTCGATAACGGGACTGTCACCGCACATCTCTACGTTGTGGCCGACCCGACCGTGAATCTGCGCGAGATGTGCGTTTCTGTGCAGAAAGCCGTGACCCGCTCGATCCGCGAATTGTTGAGTATGAAGGTCGAGTCGGTCAACGTGCATGTTGAGGATGTCGATTTTGGATTGCAGAGAGACTCCGAGGCGTAACGCCTCGGTTCTGCGGCTAGGTTAGCGTAACGTGCCGATCACGGATTACCGTCATCTTGCGCGCAGTCTGGCGCTGCAAATTTTATATGAGCTAGACAGCACCAAGCATTCTCGCGACGAGGTTGTCAGCACGCGCCTGGAAGCTGAGGGCGCTCGCCTGGAGACGCGCCAGCTTGTGACGCGCCTGGTGGACGGCGTGCTGCAGCACCGTGAGGCGCTGGATACCCTCATCCGCCGCTATACGCCGGAACGCTCGCTGGAGCTGCTGGCGGTGGTGGACCGCAACATCCTGCGGATGGCGGTGTACGAACTAGCATTTGAACGCGAAACGCCAGTAAAAGTCGTCATTAACGAGGCCGTCGAGCTGGCGAAGATGTACGGCGCGGAAGCGACCGCGCGTTTCGTCAACGGCGTTCTCGGGTCGCTCGCCACGCACGAGCCAGATCTTGCTGCCGTGCTGCTGAACTCGGCCGAGCGCGATAACCAGTAGAAAGCAAGCATTCACGTCAATGCCCAATCACCCCGTCCCTCGTGATCAACAGGCCACATCCGTTCCTCAGCGATATGATGCCTGGCGCGCCCTGCGCGACGACGCCGACGACACGCCGCTGACCCTGTTCGAGCATCTCAATGAGCTTCGCCGCAGGCTGTTCCGGTCGATTATCGCGCTGGTAATCGGCGTGCTGGCGTCGGCTTTCTTCACCGGCGAGATTCTGCGCTATCTGATCCGCCCCTACGGAGAGGAACTGCAGGTTCTGGGGCCGACGGAAAGCGTCGTGATGTACTTCCGCGTGGCGCTGCTGGCCGGGGCGATCCTCGCGATCCCGTACATCACGCTGCAACTGTTCCTGTTTATCGCGCCGGGCCTGAACCGCAAGGAGAAGCGCTGGATCTACCTCGCGCTGCCTGCGACGACGGCGCTCTTTCTGATCGGCGTGGCGTTCGCGTGGTTTATCATGATTCCCGCGGCGCTAGGGTTCTTGCAGGACTTTGAGTCCGAGATCTTCAGGGCGCAGTGGACGGCCGAGCGCTACATCGCCTTCCTGACGTCGCTGCTGTTCTGGATCGGTGTGGCGTTCGAGATGCCGGTGGTCGTGTTTGTGTTGGCGCGCCTGGGGATTGTCGGGCCGCAGCCGTTGCTCCGCAACTGGCGGCTGGCGGTCGTGCTGATCTGTATTGCCGCCGCGATGATCACGCCGACGGTGGACCCGTTCAATATGTTATTGGTGATCGCGCCGCTGCTCGTGCTGTATCTGCTCAGCATTGGCCTGGCGATGATCGCGTATCCCGCCGCGCTCCGCACCGATCGCCGCGCGCGGCGCTAAGAGAATGTTTCAACTCATCATTTATTCAGGAGAACTTTTACGATGGCGAAGACCCGTGTCCTGATTATGGGAGCCGCCGGGCGCGACTTCCATAACTTCAACCTGACCTATCGCGATAATGAGGCGTATGAGGTCGTCGCGTTCACGGCGACGCAAATCCCCGACATCGAGGGACGGACCTATCCCCCCGAGCTGGCGGGGCGCCTCTATCCTGATGGCATCCCGATCTACGAGGAAGCGGAACTGGACCGGCTGATTGCCGAGTGCGACGTGGACGAGGTGGTGTTCGCGTATTCGGATGTGTCGCACGAGACGGTGATGCACAAGGCCAGCCAGGTACTCGCTGCGGGCGCGGACTTCACGCTGCTCGGACCCAAGCGCACCATGCTCAAGAGCACCAAGCCAGTGATCGGCATTGGCGCGGTGCGGACCGGCTCTGGCAAAAGCCAGACGACCCGCACGGTCAGCGATGTGCTGCGCAAGCTGGGGTACACGGTCGCCGTGGTGCGCCACCCGATGCCCTATGGCGACCTCGCCAAGCAAGCCGTCCAGCGTTTTGCGGATTACAGCGATCTCGACAAGCATGACGTGACGATCGAGGAGCGCGAGGAATACGAGCCACATCTCGACCGTGGCGTGGTCGTTTTCGCCGGCGTGGACTACGAGGCGATTCTGCGGCAGGCGGAGCAAGAGGCGGACTTCGTGCTGTGGGACGGCGGCAATAACGACCTGCCGTTCTTCGCGCCGGATCTCTACATCGTCGTCGCGGACCCGCACCGGCCCGGTCACGAGCAGACCTATCACCCCGGCGAGGCGAACTTCCGCATGGCCGACGTGATCGTGATTAACAAGGTTGACACCGCACCGCCCGAAGGCGTCCAGCAGGTACGCGACAGCATCCACCGCCTTAACCCCAACGCAACCGTGATCGAAGCGGCGTCCCCCACATTTGTCGATGGCGCTGAGCAGATTCGCGGCAAGCGGGTGCTCGTTATCGAGGACGGTCCCACGCTGACGCACGGTGAGATGGGATACGGCGCTGGCGTGATCGCGGCGCAGCGCTTTGGCGCGAAAGAACTGATCGATCCGCGCCCGTATGCGGTCGGCAGTATCGCGGAGACGTTCGCCAAGTATCCACAGACGGGC
>CBINGT010000407.1:0-3748 GCA_966250245.1 uncultured Anaerolineae bacterium | reverse complement strand
TGGTAAAAGCGCTAAAGCTGCGTGACGCCGAAGTCTTTCTCAACGAGGACGGCCATCCTGAGGGCGCGCATGGTCGCGTGGCAGACCTGGCGTTTGGCCCGTTCGCGGAACAGCTTGCCGACATCACCGACCTGCCCTATCTGCGCTACAACCAGGTTCGCTTCAACGGGCAGCCGGTGGAGCACGTCGCGCTGATTCCGGGCGGCGGCTGCCAGCCGGAGCAGCTTCTCCGCGCGCGCGACCTGGGCTGCGACACGTTCGTGACGGGGCATTGGTGGCTGACAGGCACCTATGAATACGCCGAGCAACACCGCGAGCAAATGCGCGAGCTTGTGCCAACGCTGCCGATGAATCTGCTCGGTAGCTCGCACTACGCCAGCGAGATGGTCGTGATGCGCGACGTGATGCCAGTATGGTTCCGCAACGCCGGAATCGAGGCGCGCTTCGTCAAGCAGCCGGATCCCTGGCGCTGAACAGAAGTCAAAGACAGCAAAAAGCAGCAGAGGAACAGCATAATAGCAGCTAGAGCAGCGGCGGTCACGAAGATGCGCGTGTTTCCGCCGCTTTTGCTGCTTATTCACCGTGCCAGCAACATGTGCCCGTCCAGCGCCGCGACGGTCAGGAATCCGGCGCTGAAGTGGATCGTTTCGTTGGCGTCGACGTAGACCCACCGGGCGGTCGCGCCGCCACCGTCCAGTCCGCCGGTGTACAGCTCGTGTTGCCCCAGCAAGCGCCCGTCGAACGTGTCGAAGTTCAGCAGCGTGCCGTCCGCCGTCAGCACGGAGACCAGCTTCCCCCCGCCGACCGCCAGTTGCGGCGAGCGCACACTCTCGCCGGGCAAATAGCCGATCCACTGAAGCTCGCCTGCCGGGTTGTAGGCGTAGAGTGAGCGCCCTTCCCCCGGATAGAGGTACATGCGTCCATCCCCGGCGGTGACGACCTGCGCTCCACTGGTCGCGCTGCGCGGCATCTGCACGACCGTTTGTAGCGCCAGCGTCGCGTCCAGCGTCTGGAGCGTCTCGCCTTGCAGCACGACGAAGCTGCCCGGCGAACCTGCGAACACCTGCGGGGCCGGGCTGAGCCGCGTCTCCAGAAGCATCTGCCCGTCGCGATCGAGCACGCGTAACGAACCATCCATGCCCACAAAAGCGTAGCGATCGCCGCTGTGCGCCCACTGCGTGATCCGGCTCGGCAGCGGCCCGACGCTCCACAGCGGCATCCCTTCCAGCGAATACGCCGCGACCGTATCCCGGTTCAGCACGACGATCAACCGGTCCGCATCCAGCATCGCGCCGGGCGCAGCGTTCCCGCCGAGCAGCCACAACCCATTAACCGACCCGTTGCTGACGATCAACACCTGGTTCTCGCTGGTGATCGCCAGCGCGCGGTTATCCGGCAAGCCGATCAAATCGGTGACGCTGCCGACCGTGTCAAACCGCCACAGAGACACGCCCCCCGGCCCGACCCCTTCCAGGTAGCGGCTGTGCGGCAGCACATACTGGCCGGACGGGAGCAGCACCGGCGGCGCGGACAGCCGGTCCGTGAAGCTAATGCTGCCACGATAGGCCGGGTCGACCATCACACGCGCCCGATAGATGAAATCGACCGGGTGCAGCCATCCCAGCTCAAGCGGGTTGCGGTCGGTATAGCCGGGGCCGCCCTCATGCCGATAACGCGTGCGGACCTCGAAATGCAGGTGCGGCGCGCTGTTGTCCGGGTCGCCCACTGCGCCGACGATGTCCCCCTTCTCAACGCACGAGTCCATCGGCGGGAAGGTGTACCCGTTCATCTCTTCCATGTGCCCGTACAGTGTGTTGATCAGCGTACCGTCCGGGAAGGTGTGCGTGAGGACGACGACGCCCTTCTCCGTATCCCATCCCTCGGTGTCGCTGTACGTCACCCGTCCGCGCGCCGCCGCCACCACCGGATCGCCGTGACGCCGGAACGCAACGTCGATCCCAACGTGCAGCCCGCCCCACCGCGTGCGATAGATGCCGAAGTCCGTGCGCGAGACGTCGACATCGGGAACCGGAAAGCCGAAGTCGTCAACAATGCCGCACGGCGCGGAGATCGCCTGACCAGACTCAGACGCATGGCTGAGCGGCGCGCCGCTTCCGGGCGCGACCAGGCAACACAGAGCAAGAAGGATGGCTACTGCGGGATAAATCCGTTTCATTATGCGCGAAAACGTGACTCGTCAGCACCAAAGTTTGAGTCGCGATTGTACTTATCTTGGCCCCTGCCTGCCACCACAACAAGGGCGGCTCGTCTGAGCCGCCCCTGGAGTCCGTCGCGAACATTCCGGCTTACCCCTTCAAGCCAGTGGTGGCGATGCCTTCCGTAAACTGGCGCTGCGCGAACAGATACAGCACCAACACTGGCACCAGCGTGATTACTGACCCGGCCATCAACAAGTTCAGGTCTGACCCGGCTTCCGTCTTGAACGCGTAAAGGCCATACGAGATCGGTCGCCAGTTGTCGGTGAACGTCACCAGAATCGGCCACTCTAGCGCGTTCCACGTGCCGATGAAGGTGAACAGAATCGTCGTGACCAGCGCCGCGCGAGAGATTGGCAGCACGATCAGGAACAGATAGCGCAGGTGGCTCGCGCCGTCGATCCGGGCGGCGTCCCACAGGTCTTCGGGAATCTGCATGAAGAACTGGCGTAACAAGAAGATACTGAACGTACTTGCCAGGAACGGCACGACCAGCGCGGGCCAGTTGTCCATCCACGGCCAGACGATCGGCCCGTCCACGGTGAACGCGTCGCCCAGGCCGAGGAAGTTCTCCAGCCCGAGCGCATCGATCACGCTATAGATCGGCTTCGCAATGGCGCGGCGTGCGTCCGTGATCCCCCAGGCGTCCTGTTGCGCCGGGAAATCGACCATGAAGTAGTTGTGGATCTGCGTGACGAGCTTGCGGTTGGGAATCAGCACGACCATCGTCGGGATGAAGATCGTCGCCAGGAACAGGCTGAATAGCAGGTTCCGCCCTGGAAAGTCGATCCGCGCGAACGCATACGCTGCCATGACGGACGTGACCGTTTGCCCGATGATCGTCAGCGCCGCGATCTGCACGCTGTTGAAGAAATATTCCGAAAAGTTGGATTCATCCCACGCTTCGACATAATGCGCCGCGCCGCCCACGACGACATAACGCTTGTCGAACGGCCAGATGTTTTTCAGGCCGGGGATCTGGTTCTGGATGCGGACCTCGGCATACCCGTAACGTTGCGTGCGGAGATACTCGTCCACCGTAAGCTGGCGCTGACGGTTGCTGTTTTCAATCTGCCCGCGCACGGCGGAAAGATAGCTTGGGAACTCGTCCGAGTCGAGCAGATCCTGCAGCGTCCGGTTAAGTTCGGCCTCGGTGACTTCGGTCACCTGCAGGAACGGGATGGTAGGGAAAAACCGCCCGCGCGTGATATCGCCAACGCTTTGCAGCGACGTACTGACCATCCAGAAAAACGGCAGCACGAAGATCAGCGCGCCGAACGTCAGCACGATGTAGACGGCAATGCGAAACGGTTTGATGACGATTGGCTGGCGGCGTGGTGTCAGCGTCTCGGCGCGAGTGCCGCGCGCTTCGCCGGTCTGAGCGCGTGCAGTAGTGGTCGTCGTGCTAGCCATAGAACACCTGCTCCCTCGTGACCCGGTTCTGGATCAGCGTCAAGACCAGGATCACCGCGAAAAGCACGAAGGCCAGCGCCGCAGCGACATTGCGGTCCTGCAGCGCAAACTGCCATTCG
>CBINGT010000406.1:0-3757 GCA_966250245.1 uncultured Anaerolineae bacterium | reverse complement strand
AGCGCGGCGTCGCGGCGCTATCCGGCAGCGGCTATCCATCCGCCTGAGAGGGAGCTATGCCAAGCCATCTGTGGAACGACCAGGACGCCGCCGCCCGTCCCGAGCTGGACGGGCTGGTTTACCGCTCGAACATTCTGGGATGCGACCGCGCCGTGGTCAACATCTACGGCGGGAACACATCCGCCAAGCTGATGCTCGTCGATCACATGGGGCGCCCGACGCGCGTGCTGGCGGTCAAGGCCAGCGGCTCGGACGTGCTGACGATCAAGGCGGGGCAGTTCGCGCTGCTCAAGCTGGGCGAGATCGATCCGCTGTTCGAGCGCGAGTCGATGACCGACGAGGAAATGACCGATTACCTCAGCCGGACCGTCTTCGAGCCGGGCCGCCCGCGCCAGAGTATCGAAACGCTGTTGCACGCCTTCGTGCCCGCGACGCACGTCGATCACACGCACCCCGACGTGGTGATTAGCATCGCGTGCGCGCCGGACGGCGAGGCGGCCGCCCGCGATCTGTGGGGCGAGCGGATGGCGTGGGTGCCCTACATCCGCCCCGGCTTCACACTCAGCAAATGGATCGGCGGCAAGGTGCGCGACAACCCGAAGATCGAGTGCGTCGTGATGGGCAAGCACGGGCTGGTGACGTGGGGCCCCGATTCGAAAACCTGTTACGACAACACGATCCGGATCATCCAGGAGGCGGAAGACTACGTCCGCGAGAAGGCGGCGGGGAAGCGTGTCTTCGGCGCGGTGAAGGTCCCCCCGCTGGATGCCGAGCAGCGCCGTGCGATCGCCGCGCGTGTGATGCCGGTCATTCGCGGGGCAGTCAGCGACCGGCGCAGCACGATCTTGTGCTTCGACGATTCCGAGCCGGTGCTCGACTTCGTCAGCTACGAGCGCACGCCGCAGGTCTCGCAGATCGGCGCGGCGTGCCCCGATCACCTCGTTCACGTCAAGCGCCAGCCACTGTTTGTGGACTGGCAGCCGGGCGATGGGGTTGAGGCGCTGCTTGAGAGGCTCCCTGCGCAGCTTGCGGACTACAAGGCGCGCTATGCGGAGTATTTCGAGGCGCACCGCTCCGACGGCGACGAGATGGCCGATCCGGCTCCGCGCGTGATCCTGATCCCCGGCGTGGGCATGATCAACACCGGCAAGGACGCGCAGAACGCCGACGTCAGCCGCCAGTTGTATCACCGGGCGGTCGCCGTGATCGCAGGCAGCGAGGCGCTGGGCGGGTTCGACAGCCTGACGCCCGCCGAAGCATTCGCCATCGAATACTGGCCGCTGGAACTGTACAAGCTTAAGCTGGCGCCGCCGGATCGCGATCTGGCCGGGAAGGTCGCGCTGATCACTGGCGCGGCGAGCGGCATTGGGCGGGCGACCGCCTACCGTCTGGCGCAGGATGGCGCGCACGTGGTCGTGACGGACATCAACGCCGAGGCGGGGCGCGAGGTCGCGCAGGATTTGAGCGATCGCTTCGGCAAGGGGCGCGGCTTGTTCGTGGAGCTAGACGTCACGCGCGAGGAGCAGGTGATCGCCGCGTTCGAGCAGGCGGTGCTGGCGTATGGCGGCGTGGACATCCTCGTCAACAACGCCGGGATCGCGGGCGGCAAGCCGATCACCGAGACGACGCTGGCGGACTGGCGGCGCAATCAGGACGTGCTGGCGACTGGTTACTTCCTTGTGGCGCGCGAGGCGTTCCGTGTGATGCAGGCGCAGGGGCGCGGCGGCTCAATGATCTTCGTGACCAGCAAGAACGCCGTCGCCGCGGGCAAGGGCGCCAGCGCTTACAGCGCCGCCAAGGCTGCCGAGCTTCACCTCGCGCGCTGCCTGGCCGAAGAAGGCGGGCCGTACGGCATCCGCGTGAACTCCGTGCTGCCGGATGCGGTGATCCGTGGGAGCAGCATCTGGGACAGCCAGTGGAAGGCCGACCGCGCGCGCAACTACGGCATCTCCGAAGATGAACTCGAAGACTTTTACGCGCAGCGCAACACGCTGAAAGTGACCATCCTGCCCGAAGACGTGGCCGAGGCGATCTGCTTCCTGGCCGGACCGCGCGCCGCCAAGACGACCGGCGCGTTTCTGACGGTCGACGGCGGGAACGTGATCGCATACGCCCGTTAGCGCGGGCTATCACTTTGAGAGAGGAATGGACTTACGCAAATGAATGGTTGGATGGGAAAATTATTAGTCGTCGATCTGGCGAGCGGGGAGATCACTACGCAGCCGCTCGACATGGAGATGGCGCGCCTGTTTATCGGCGGGCGCGGCCTGGGCGCGCGCCTGTTGTGGGACCTCGTCGGCCCCGAGGTGGAGCCGCTTTCGCCTGAGAACGTGCTAATCATCGCGACCGGCCCCATGACGGCGACCGGTTTCCAGACCAGCAACCGCTTCTCGGTCACAACCAAGTCCCCGCAGACCGGGACTGTCCTGGACGCGAACTCCGGCGGGACGTGGGGCATGCGCTTCAAGCGTGCGGGCTACGACGCGCTGATCGTCAAAGGGCGCGCGCCACACCCCGTCTGGCTGGAGATCACGCCGGATGCCATCACGCTCAAGGACGCTTCGCACCTGTGGGGCATGACTGTGCCGCAGGCGTCCGAGGCGCTGGGGCAGAACAAGAACAAGCGGAACGTGCTGTGCATCGGCCCGGCGGGCGAAAACCTCGTCCGCTTCGCCGCGATCATGAACGACGTCTCGCGCTCGGCAGCGCGCGGCGGCGTGGGCGCGGTGATGGGCAGCAAGAACCTCAAGGCGATTGTGGTCGAGGGCGATCTGCGTGTCGAGTTCGAGGACAAGGATCGCTTCCGTTTCATCCAGTACGAAGCGACCAAGATGCTGAAGGCGAACCCGATCACCTCGCAAGCGCTGCCGGAGTTCGGCACGCCGGTCATGATGAACATTCTCAACGGGCTGGGCGCGCTGCCGACGCGCAACTTCCAGCAGACGCACTTCGAGCACGCCGAAGCGATCAGCGGCGAAGCGATTACCGAGCAGATTTTGATCGATAACGACGCATGCTGGGCGTGCCCGATCGGGTGCACGCGCGTCACGCAAACCTCGCGCGCGAAAGGCGAAGGGCCGGAGTATGAGTCGGCGTGGTCGTTCGGCGCGGCGTGCGGCGTGGCGGATCTCGAAACTATCGCCGAGGCCAATTACCTGTGCAACGAGCTTGGCCTGGACACGATCTCCGCCGGATCGACGATCGCCTGCGCGATGGAACTGAGCGAGCGCGGCCTGCTCGACAGCGACCTGCGCTTTGGACGCGCGGAGTTGCTGCTCGAAACGGTCGAGGCGATCGCGTACCGGCGCGGGCTGGGCGATCTGCTGGCGGAAGGCAGCTATCGCCTCGCGGAACGCTGTGGCGTGCCGGAGCTGTCGATGAGCGTCAAGAAGCTGGAGATGCCCGCCTATGACCCGCGCGGGATGCAGGGGCAGGGCTTGCTGTTTGCCACCAGCAACCGGGGCGCGTGCCATATGCGCGGCAACATGCTCGGCCTGGAAGCGCTCGGTGTGCCGAAGCTGATCGATCGCCTGCAAGTGCAGGGCAAGGCCGGGTATGTAATCCTCAACCAGAACGGGAGCAGCGTGCAAGACTCGCTCGTCGCGTGCAAGTTCGCCAACATCGCCGTCGCGGACGAGTACTTCGCGCGCGCGCTGTCCGCACTGACCGGGATCACCTATCCGTCTGGCGAGATGCTGCGCGCCGGAGAGCGGATCTGGACGCTCGAGCGGCTGTACAACCTGCGTGAGGGCTTCAC
>CBINGT010000405.1:0-3760 GCA_966250245.1 uncultured Anaerolineae bacterium | reverse complement strand
ACCTCGACCAGTACCTGCTGGTGCGTGCGGATGAAGAACGCTTCAGCAACATCGAAGAGTTCGCGGCTAACGACGAGCTGATCCTCGGCGTGCAGGCGGGGACGGCAGGCTTCTTCGTGACTGAGGGCGTCGTGCCGGACGAGCGGCGTGTGGTCTACAACGAGTTTGGCGCGTTGGTGCAGGCGCTGATCGTGGGCGACATCGACGCCATGCCCGCCGATGCATCCGCTGCTGCCGGGTTCATCAGCACCACCGCCGAAGCAGTCAAGACGGTGGGCGCGCCGATCTCCGAGGACGAGATGGGCCTGATCTTCCCGAAGGGTAGCGAGCTAGTCGAGCCGATCAACGCGGCGCTCGCCAGCATGCAAACCGACGGGTTCCTCGAGTATCTGTACTACAAGTGGTTTATCGACTACACCCCGGCGCCTGAGGAATAATCCCGGCGGCGCCACGCCACCTGTAGGCACAACAAGGCCGGATCGTGCGATCCGGCCTTTTCGTTCAACGCAAAACGCAGCGCCCGCTGCTAGTTCGATCCTTTTGCTTGACCCGGCGGGATGCCCCCTTGTCCGGGCGGGGGATTATCGCTCTGACCGGGTGCGCTCCCGCTGCTCCCTGGGGAGTCGCCGCTCTGCCCCGGCGGAACGCCGCCTTGTCCGGGCGGCGGGTTATCACTCTGGCCGGGTGCGCTCCCACTGCTCCCAGGGGGATTGCTGCTCTGCTCCGGTGGGCTACCCCCTTGACCAGGTGGGGGATTGTCGCTCTGCCCCGGCGCGCTGCCACTACTGCCGGATGCATCCCCGCTCTGCCCCGGCGGAACGCCGCCTTGTCCGGGCGGCGGGTTATCACTTTGGCCGGGTGCGCTTCCACTGTTCCCTGGGGGATCGCCACTTTGTCCGGGTGGTGAGCCCCCTTGACCGGGTGGGGAACTGTCGCTCCGGCCGGGCGCGCTGCCACTGTTGCCGGGCGAATCCCCGCTCTGACCGGGCGGCTGCCCCTGGTTCCCGACGCCGGGATGCGGTCCGCCCTGACCCGGCGGGTTGTCGCCCAGGCCGGGCGTCTCCCCATGACCGGGCGGCGTGCGCGTCGGCGCGACGACCGGCGGCGCAGCCTGCTGCGGTCGCGGGCTGGGCGAGGGCGGCGGAGTCGCCGTTCCCACTACGGTTGGCGTGGCCGTGTTCGTCGGCGTGGGGAGCGGCGTATTCGTCGCCGTCGGCGACGGCGTGAGCGTCGGTTGCGCCGTATTGGTGGGGGTGGCGCTCGGCATCACCGGGGCCAGCGTCGGCGCAGGCCCCACCGCGCGCTCGCGGATCTGGCGGCTCTGTTCGGCGATCTGTTCCAGCGCGGCGCGGTCGTTGCCGGATGCGCGGGTTTGCGCCTGCTGGCTGAGCCGCTCCTGTTCCTGCGCGACAGCGGCAATGCGCTGGCCCAGCGCCGCGTTCTGGCCTGCAGTTAAGGCGCGCTCCAGTTCTTCGGATGCTTCTTCGAGCGCGCGCGGATAGACCTCGTCCCGCGACAGCAGCGCAGCAAATTCGTCCAGCCGCCGCTCCGCCAGCTCGACGCGCAGCGCGGCTTCGTCCGCGCCGGTCACCAGCGCCAGCCGCACCTGCTCGACCGCCCGTTTCACGCCATACAGCGCATCCCCCGGCAGGCTATCCGCCGAGGCGACCGTCGCGCCGCCCGCCAGCATCACCAGCACCAGACACGCGGCCGCCGCATACGCCAGCAACCGCACAATACGCGGGGTGGTAGTGCGGCGTGGACGCGAGGCCGCTGGCTGGAACCGTTCCAGCGCATCGACGTGCGCCATCAACCGCGCCTCAATCCGGGCGAGCGCCGCGTCGGATAGCTCCACCGGCGGCGTCTCGGCCAACCGGCGCGCTACCTCGACCAGCGGATCGTCCCCTTTCATTGGGGGAAGCGGTCCGTCGCCGGGCGGAATAGCGCGATCCAGCCGCCGCTGCAGGTCATCCGGTGAGTTGGGGGATTCAGGAATCATTCAACGTTCCCCGCAAATAGTGACGGTCTGTCTTGTCCGTCCCTAGTAATCGTGCCAACTGCCTGAGCGCCCGATGCTGCGCCGTGGCGACTGCTTCGGAGCTCTTGCCTATGATCTGCGCCACCTCGCTGTGACTCTTGCGCTCGACGAACCGCAGCACCAAAATCGTCTGCTGCTCGACCGTTAACTGCTGAAGCGCGGCGCGCAACGCATCCAGTTCCTCACGCTGCTCGATGGCGCCTTCCATCGAAGCGGCCCCTGTGGACATCCCGTCGCTCAGGTCCTGCTCCGGATGCCGCTCCGCTTGGCGATAGTGATCCGCGATCCGTGCGGCGGCGATGCGGTAGAGCCATGCTTCGAACGGCGCGCCGGTCATGCGATATTCCGGCAGCGCCTCGACCATCCGCAGGAATACCTCGGCCGTCAGATCTTCAACGAGCGCCTCATCCGATACCCGATACGCAATATAGCGGGCGATCGACTGCACATGGCGGCGATACAGCTCGGCGATGGCCTCGCGATCACGCTGTTGGGCGCGAGCAATCAGCTCGGTTTCAGGCGTTTCGGACATAGAACCCGGTTCGACAACAGTCGATACAGTATTGACACTCTCACTATAATCCGGAACAGGGTATCATGCGAAACGTCCCCATTCTGCGGACCGGAGAGTGTCAATCACGTTGCGGATGACATGGCGCACGGTCGCCTGATTCAGTCGCGCGCTGCTTTCCGCTTGCTGCTGGCGCGAAACGCGCCTACCCCGGTGTCCTACTAAAAACACCGTCAAGGTTGGCGCGATCTTACAAGAATGAAACGGTATGATAACTAGTCACCCGTTTCCGCGCCGACCTGCACCCCGGCCAGCGCTTCGAGCACGGTCAGCACGGCGCTGTTATCGAGCTCGCCGTTGCCCATAGCGACCATCGCCTCGTACATCTGGTGCACCACCGCGCTCAGCGGCAGCGGCACTTCGTACGCGCGACCCGTGTCGATCACGATCTTGAGATCTTTGGCCTGCATGTAGGCTTTGAAGCCGGGCGCCAGATCGCGTTTGAACAGCTTTTGCGGCTTGGTGTCCAGCGCCCAGCATTGCGCGCTGCCCCGGCTGATCGCCTGCACGACGCGCGCCGGATCGACGCCCGCCTTCTGCGCGAGGACCAGCGCCTCGCCCATGGCGACCATCGTCCCGGCGACCACGATCTGATTCGCCGCTTTGGCGATCTGCCCCGCGCCGCTCTCTCCGATCCAGGTGATCGTCTTGCCCATCGCCTCGAACAACGGTTTCGCGCGCTCGAACGCGTCCATCGGCCCGCCAACCATGATCGTCAGCGTGCCGTTCCGCGCGCCGATATCCCCGCCGCTAACCGGCGCGTCCAGCGCGGGGATGCCGTGCTCCGCCAGCCGCTCGGCGATGTACCGCGCTGTCTCGGGCTTGATCGTGCTGTTGTCGATGTAGATCAGCCCGTCGTGTGCGCCTTCGAGGATGCCATCCGGCCCCAGGACGACCTGCTCGACATCCGGCGAATCCGGCAGGTTGGTGAAGACGAACTCCACCTGCTCGGCCACCTCACGCGGCGAGAAGGCGGGCGTCGCCCCCTCAGATGCAAGCTGGTCCACGATAGCGCGACTGCGGTTGTGTACGACGAGCGAATGCCCGGCTTTCATCAGGTTGCGCGCGATCGACGCGCCCATAATCCCCAGGCCGATATAGCCGACTTTTGCCATGTAAGTCTGCTCCTTGAGTGAGTCAATTCAGCCATG
>CBINGT010000404.1:0-3762 GCA_966250245.1 uncultured Anaerolineae bacterium | reverse complement strand
GATCTCCCGGCTGCAACCGGCCGCGTTCAGCAGGCCGATGGCGATGACCGTCAGAAGGATGATGGATTTCATGAGACCTGCGCTCCTTGTCGTTTGTGAAGCTCGGCACAAATCATTACGCAGAGCGCAGGTCCGGGTTGCGTACTTACTGCGCGTTGATCCGGATATCCCCGACGTCGGTGGTGATTTCCATCAGCGGTGCGGTGCCTTCGCCCGAACCGATCGTGCCGGTCCAGCGCTCGTTGGTCACATCCTGCTGGTGATCGACGTCCAACACATCCAGCGCCGAATCGACCGTGATATCGCCCACATCGGTGAAGCCTTCAACGCGCAGGTATGCGTCTTGTGATAGATCGAGGATGATTTCACCCACGTCCACCCGCAAGCGGGAATCGGTCAGATCGCCGGTCAACGTGCCGTGAAGCGCGATCGATCCGACATCGACCTGCGCGTCCACATGGCTGACCTGCACGTTATTCCCGATCCGCAGCGCGCCAACATCGACGTTTACCGCCAGGTCATAGACCATATCCGGCGGGACGCTGATCACCAGATCGACGGAGTCGATCCGCACCAGCGAAAATCGAGAGTCGGGGCGAGCGACGGTCAGGCTCACTTCGCCCTCGGCCGTTTCTTCCAGCCGGACGTTCACGTCGTTCAGGCGCTCGCGCGCCTCGCCCCGGCTGATACCGTAGGCGCGCTTGACGTAATCGACCACGATCTCGCCCTCGTTTCCGGTTTCGATCGTGACGTCGCCCACGTCATTCTGGATGGTGAACGTCAGCGCGTCGCCGGTCACGTCGATCTGCTCGGTGCCGCGCTCGGTCACCTCGCTGCCTTCGACCACCGCGCTGAGCACTGCCCCGCCTACGCTCAGGAGCGCGAGCGGCACCACAAAGCACAAACAGCACAGCACCACACAGCCGCCCAACACAAACCAGGGCCAGCGGCGGCGGCGCGGCGGCTCCGGCTCGAGGTAGTATTCCTCGTTCTTTCGCTTGCGTTCGGGCTCGACAGGCTCGGCTTCGTACTGTTCGGGGTCCATTGGCTGCGTCTCCCAGAGTCGCGGCGCCCATCCACCGCGCATAAGTTCATCGGTCAGGTTGGTGTCTGAGAATGTATACGCAGCGGCTGGGGCTGTGTTGCGCGTGGGAGAGGTCAGCCGGTCGGGGATGTGGCTGCGGCCTCGTCCTCGGCCGCCAGCGCGGCGGTACATTCTGCGCAATACCCAGTGAAGCAGGAGTGCGCCGCGATAATGGTCACGCCGAGCGTAGCGGTCACTTCCTCGCGGAAGGCGTCGACGATATCCGACTCGACCGGCACTTCGCGCCTGCACCGTTTGCAGCTTAGCGTGTATCGCTCGTAGACCGAGCGGAAGCGGTATTCCTCGCCCTCTTGCCCGCCGCCGACGTTGCGCCCATCCACCAGACGCAGTTCCTTGAACAGCGCCAGCGTGCGGTAGACGGTCGCCAGGCTGAGGCTCGCGCCACGTTCCTGCGCCAGACGGTGCAGCGACTCGGCGCTGAGGTAGCGCCGCTCGTGGCGCAGCACGTCCAGCAAGGCGCGGCGCTGGCCGGTGATGCGATACCCGGCGCGGCGGAACGCCTCGAGGATGGCAAGCTCCTCGCGGTCGGCGGAGGCTTCCCGCTCCACCTCAATACGATTCAGCGGCACGAAATCGGCCGGAGAGGATTCAAGCGCGTGACTCATAAGGGTTCCTGATCATTTACTTTCAACTGCCATTATGGCACACTCTGAGCCTATTCCAAAGGGCAGCGCGGCGCGCGAGCTGTGGCGCGGCAAAAAAGTCTGCAAATTTTTAAGAAAGTTGTGTAGCTTTTTATAGATTCTGCGGTTGCCGCTTGCCTGTCGCGCCGCTAGAATGACTCCATAGCTTCACCTGTTATCTGGTTTTCCACCTTACAGGAGACCTCAAAGCATGAACACATCCCTTTCCCTGCGTCGCACCGTGATCGGTTTGCTGGCGCTGGCGCTCGTCTTTTCGCTCGGCGTGCCCTTCGCGCTTGCTCAGGACGGCGGCGAAGCGCGCACCGTCACCGACGCCCTGCGCCGCGAAGTCACGATCGAAGCGCCGCCGCAGCGCGTCGTGGGGCTGAGCGCCTCGATTATTGACATGCTGTTCGCGCTCGGCATCACGCCGCCCGCCGTCACCGAGGGCATGGAGCACCCGGCCGCAGCCGAACTCCCCACCTTTGGCTCCGGCTACCAGCTTGACTTTGAAGCCCTCGCCGCGGCAGAGCCGGATCTGATCATCGCCAACGCGCAGCTTCAGGCGCAGATGGCCGACCAGCTCAGCGCGATCGCGCCCACCGTGTACGTCCTGACGCTCACCCCCGACGACGTTCCCGCCAACGTCCGCTTCATCGGCGAGGCGACGTGGACCGACAACACCGCCGACGCGCTGGCGACCGCCTACGAAGAGTTCATCGAGTTCGCGCAGGTCGCTGCCGCCGGGCGTGAAGGTCCGTCGGTGCTGATCATCGTCGGCACGCTGGACATGCCGAACTTCGGCAAGAGCAGCACCTACCTGGGCGATATGGTCGTGAAGCTCGGCGGGACGGTCGTCGGCGATGACCAGCCAGACGCCGGTCCCTTCCCTGGCTACGCGCAGCTTAGCGTCGAAGCGGTCGTCGAGGCCGATCCCGACATGATCCTTACGATCACGCGTGGCGCGCCCGGCACGCCGCCCATTCCCGAAGCGATGGAAGCCGACCCGGTCTGGTCGTCTCTGAGCGCCTTCCAGAACGGCCAGGTGTACGAGCTGGATAACCGCCTCTACGTCGAGGCGCCCGGCCCGCGCTTCACCGAGGCGCTGACCAACCTGTTCCAGTTGTTCTACGGCGGGGTTAATTAGTGCAAACAACGACTCAACTCGTCCCGGCGAGTTCGGTCCAGCTAGCGAGCCAGGCGCGTTGGCGCCTGGCTTCGCGCACGCTGGTGGGCGTGCTGAGCGTCGCGCTGCTGTTCGCGGGAATCGTCTACTCGCTCGGCAGCGGATCGGTCGGCATCCCTAGCAACGACGTGATCGCGGCGCTGCGCGATCGGGAAAGCGTCGCGCGGATGACCGGCATCATCGTCCACGAGGTGCGCCTGCCGCGCGTGCTGATCGGCGCGCTGGTGGGGATGAACCTGGGCGTCGCCGGAACGCTGCTGCAAGGCGTCGTGCGCTCGCCCCTGGCAGACCCGTACATCCTCGGCGTGTCGGCGGGCGGCGGGCTGGCGGCAGCGGCCTCGTCGCTGCTGATCCCGGACTTTCCGCCCCGCGCGGTACCGCTGGCGGCGTTCGTCGGCGCGCTGGTCGGCGCGCTGGTCGTCTACGCGATTGCCTGGGACGGCACCGGCGTGACGACCACCCGGCTGGCGCTGGCGGGCGTCGCGCTGACGACCATGCTCGGCGCGTTCACAACCACCATCGTGGTGATGACGGTCGAGGTCGGCGCGCAGACAGTGTTTCAGTGGCTGGTCGGCGGGCTGTACACCGCCGGGTGGACGCAGTATCATCTGATCGTGCCGTACAGCGCGGTGGGCTTTCTGCTGGCGATGCTGCTCGCCGGGCGGGCGAACATCCTCGCTCTGGGCGACGACGTGGCGCAGGGATTGGGACTGCGCGTCGAGCAGACCCGCTTCCTGATGAGCGCAGTCGCCGCGGTTCTGGCCGGAAGCTCGGTCGCCGTGGCGGGCTTGGTCGCGTTCGTCGGGTTGCTGGTGCCGAACATCGCGCGGCGGCTGGTCGGGTCAGAT
>CBINGT010000403.1:0-3792 GCA_966250245.1 uncultured Anaerolineae bacterium | reverse complement strand
CCATCTGGTATCTATTTCTGGTCACGCTTCTCGCCTTCGGCGCGGTGTCCGGCGCTAGGGTCTTGATCGAGGGCCTGCGCGTCACCAACCTGACCGACGAACTGCCGTGGGGCCTGTGGATTGTGATAGACCTGTCGTCGATCGCGCTTGGTGCGGGCGCGTTCACCCTGTCGGCGGCGGTCTACGTCTTCGGGCTGAAGCAGTACGCCTCGATCGCACGCGCAGCGGTGTTTGTCGGCCTGCTCGGCTACACCTCGGCGATGCTGGCGCTGTTCGTCGACATCGGCCGCCCGGACCGCTTCTATCACCCCATCCTGTACTGGAATCCGCATTCGGTCCTGTGGGAGATCACGATCGCGGTGATGTTCTACACGACCGTGCTGGTGTTGGAATTCACGCCGATCATCGTCGAGAGCACGCCGCTGAACAACTACGCGCTGGCGCGGCGGCTCGGCCACTTGCTGCACCGGATCATGCCGGTGGTCGCGCTGGTCGGTATGGGTATCTCGATGGTCCACCAGTCCTCGCTGGGTGCGACGTACGGCATCCTGACCGCGCGGCCGGTGTGGTACTCGCCGAGCGCGCCGGTGCTATTCATCCTCTCGGCGATCGCGGCGGGCCCGGCGCTGACGCTGCTCGTCACAATGATCTCCGGCGAGTTGATGCAGAAACGCCTCGTGCCCGAAGACGTGTTGCATGGGGTGGCGCGGTTCGTCGGGTTCGCGTCGCTGGCCTACCTCTACCTGAAACTGTGGAGCTGGCTGGCGGTCAGCTATTACAGCCACGTGCCAGGCCACGCCAGCGGCATCGAAATCCTGAACGAGAACACGCCCTATGGCTTCACGTTCTGGTGGGGCGAGGTGCTGATGGGCGCGCTGCTTCCGGCGATCATCTTCCTCTGGCCGCGCACACGCCGCAACCGCTATGCGCTGATGCTCGGCGCGCTGATGGTCGTCGCCGGGCTGGTGGTCAACCGCTGGAACGTTACGTTGTCCGGCTTCGTCGTGCCGCTAGACTGGTCGCCGGGCGTGCTGGACGTCTTCCCGATCAACATGTACGAGCCCTCGCTGGTCGAGTGGGGCGTCGCGGCGGGGATCATCGGATATAGCTGGCTGGGCTGGACGCTCGGCGTGCGCTACCTGCGCCTGTATCCGAACGCGGTCCGGCTGGTCCGCCGCCGCGTCGTAACGCAGCCTGCCGTGGCAGAGAGCGGCGAGCAGCCCGCCACCGCGCGGTAAGCTCCCTTTCGGTTGCACTCAAAAGCCGGACATGCAGTCCGGCTTTTTGATTCTTGAGCGAAAAGCAGCTTGAGAACAGCCTGTGCGCTGCACTCGCCTTGCCGCCTTCGCCGTTTCCAGCTTACGGCAGCATATCCAGCGAGAACTCGCGCAGTGAGCCCAGCACCCGATCGGCGCGCGCCAGGATATGCTCTGGTGGCTGCGCGTAATGGTTCGGCACAGCGATCGTATAGGCGCCTGCCGCCTTCCCGGCCAAAATGCCGTTCCCGGAGTCCTCGAATACGGCCAGCGACTCGGCGGGCACGCCCAACTGCTCCGCCGCTGCGAGATACGCATCCGGCGCGGGCTTGCCGCGCTGCACGTCGTCGCTGCACACGATCACGCCGAAGCGATCCTGCCAGCCCGTGCCAGCAAGCACTGCATTCACCAACCGGCGCGGAGAGCCGGACGCGATCGCCACCGGATAGACCGCCGCGACTTCGGCCACCACCTCATCCGCGCCGGGCAGCAGTGGCACGCCCCGGCGATACGCCTTTTCCATCTCCGACAGCACGGCGTCAATGATCTCGTCCAGCGAGTGCGTTCCGCCCAGCCGCTCGGCGATGTATTCCGCCCAGAACTCGGTGGACGAGCCCATAATCTTGTGCTGATCCGCCTCAGTCCACCGCAGCCGATCCGCGCCGAACGCCGCGATCCGCGCGTCCTGCCACAGCGGCTCGGAGTCCACCAGCAACCCGTCCATATCAAACACGACCGCCTGCACCCGGCTCATGCCTGCGTGCCCCTGAGTACATCCTCGCGGATCGCGTTCATCTGGTCGCGCAACGCGCGCGCCTCGGCAGCGGGGTCGTCCGCAAAAATGATCCCGCGTGACGAGTTGATGATCAGCCCCAATCCAGTGCGGTTCAGCCCGGCGCGGAGCGTCGCTTCGAGGTCGCCACCCTGCGCGCCGACGCCCGGCACGAGCAGCGTCATCTCGCCCACCACCGCGCGGATGGCGCGCAATTCGTCCGGGTACGTCGCGCCCGCGACGAGCATGCAGTTGCCGCGCGCGTTCCACTCCTGGCTGACGCGCTCTGCCACCACGCGCCACAGCGGGCGACCGTCGACCGGCAGGTCTTGAAGCTCGCCCGCGCCGGGGTTCGACGTGCGGCAGAGGAGGATGCAGGCGCGGTCCGCTCGCTCAAGGAACGGCCCCAGCGCCTCGCGTCCGAGGTACGGGCTGAGCGTCACGGCGTCGAAGCCAAGCTCGTCGAAGATGGCACGCACATAGCCCGCGTTGGTCGAGCCGATGTCGCCGCGCTTGGCATCGCAGATCGTCAGAATGTCGGGATGCTGCTCGCGCAGGTAGCGCACGGTGGCCGCCAGCGACGCCAGCCCTTGCGCGCCCTGCGCCTCGTAGAAGGCGACGTTCGGCTTGTAGGCGGCGGCGTAGGGATGCGTCTGCTCGATAATCCAGCGGTTGAAGGCGAACTGCGGCAGTTCTTCGTCGCGGAACCGCTCCGGCAGGCGTTCGAGCGCGCTATCCAGCCCGACACAGAGCAGCGAATTGGCGCGGCGAGCGCGCGCCTCGTACTTTTCGACAATAACGCTCATTGACTCTGCCCCTCATCCGCAGGCGCCG
This sequence comes from uncultured Anaerolineae bacterium, assembly GCA_966250245.1. Taxonomy (GTDB): domain Bacteria; phylum Chloroflexota; class Anaerolineae; order Aggregatilineales; family Aggregatilineaceae; genus DYGX01. The sequence continues at coordinate 930 of CBINGT010000403.1, read as the reverse complement.
CCCCCGCAGGCCGCCAGCCACGCGGATCGCGCATCCATTCCTCGAGGATCGCCAACTCCGCCTGCCCAAACTGTCCGCGCCGCGACGCTTCCGCCACTATCGTCCCGAACGGCGCCAGCACGTGCAGCCGGACGTTCGCCTCGTCAAACGCGACCTGCGCCTCGCCAAAACCGTAGCTCGTGATGCACAGGCAATGCTCGACCACGGCGCCCGCCTCGCGCAAAGCCTCGACGCCTGCCAGGCTGCTCCCTCCGGTGGTGACAAGGTCCTCGACCAGCAACACACGCAGCCCGTCCACCGCCCCACCCTCGACGCGGCTCCGCAGACCGTGTTCCTTCGCCTGCTTGCGAACGAACACAGACGGCACCTGCCGCGCGTAGGCGAGCGCCGCACTGTGCGGGATCCCCGCCGCCTCGATCCCGGCGATCACGTCTGCCTGGATGTCGTGCGCGTCGATCACTCGCTGCATCGCGTCGATCACCGTGCGCCACTGCGCCGGGTGGAACGGCAGCCGCCGGTTGTCGACGTACACCGGCGAGAGTATGCCTGATTTGAACGTGACCGGGTTCCGCGGGGCGAACACCACCGCCTCGATGTCGAGCAGCGCCGCCGCGACTGCTTCCTGCACTGCGTTAAGTGACTGTCCCATCGCTCCCTGCCTGCTCAATCTCGCGCTCCCGCTGGATGATCGCCGCCGCCAGGGGACCGCGATACACCAGCACCGACCAGTATTGGAACACACGCACGCCCAACCGCGCAAACGCTTCACATGTCGCGCCGTCGAGGATGCCACCACAGCCGATCACGTCGAGTGGGGCATCGAGCGCCCGCCGCGCGTCGATCAGGCACGCCGCTGCCGACAGCGCCGCCGCGTGCAGCCGCCCGCCGCCGACGCCCGCTTGCAGCGCCGGATCGACCGGCGACGGCTCT
>CBINGT010000402.1:0-3796 GCA_966250245.1 uncultured Anaerolineae bacterium | reverse complement strand
CAGGTCCCAGTGATACAGCGTGACAAATGGGGTGATGTTCGCGGCCAGCAGCTCGTCCACCAGCCGGTCGTAGAAATCAAGCCCTGCCTCGTTGACCGGCCCGTCGCCTTGCGGCAGGATGCGCGGCCACGCAATCGAGAAGCGATACCCGCGCAGGCCGAGGTCTTTCATCAGCGCCACGTCTTCGCGATAGCGATGGTAATGATCGGCTGCCACGTCGCCCGTATCGCCGTTCAGGACCTTGCCGGGCGTGTGCGAGAAGCGGTCCCACACCGACTCGCCGCGCCCGTCTTCGTAGGCTGCGCCCTCGATCTGGTACGAGGCGGTTGCTGCACCCCACATAAAATCGTTCGGAAACTGGTTCCCTGCCATGTGCCCCTGAATCCTTTCGTGGTTCAGCGCTCTGACCAGCGCCCCACAACTGTACGCGCCCCGGAGTATACCAGATCGGGCGCGTGCGGTCATTTCGGCCCGTGCTGCTGGCGGGACGGTGCGCTTTCAAGCTGATCGGTTCTTAAGAAAACTTGGCAGTTGACAATTAAACTGCGCAGTTTTATTCTTGGCTGCCTGTTGCTGGAAGGGAAAGAAGCACATGACACGCGGACGTTTTCAGCAAAAGCAGTGGGAGCAGCGCGCAGAAGCAATCCTCCATGCGCTAGAGCGATTGAGCGCGGAGCATGGCTTTGGCGCGGTGACGATGGATGCTCTGGCGGACGAGGTCGGCATTTCTAAGGCGACGCTCTACCAGCACTTCGACAGCAAAGACGAACTGCTGGCCGAATTGTTGAAGCGGCATCTCGATCGCTTCCTTGCCTCGCTGGAGAGCACTGCCGATCTACCCCCGATCGAGCGGTTGTGCGCGGCGATGCGCATGCTGATGGACGGCCATCTGACGCCGTTGCAGGGGCTGATCGTCGTGGGGCGTGATGAGGCGCTGCCCGTCTTTTACAGCACCCCGGCGCTGATCGAGCGGCACAATCGGACGATCTCCACGCTGGCCGCGATTATCGAGCAAGGGCAGGCTGACGGAAGCATCACGCGGGAGCTGGATGCACCTGCGGTCATCGGCGCGATGCTGGCGCTCAGCAGCAGTTCGGTTGGAACCGGCTCGGGACTGTCTTCCCGGCAGTTCAACGAAGCCATCCCTGGTTACGAAGAACAAATGGTGAAGTTCTTTGAGCGAGCTGTTCGCTCAAATTATCCGCCGCACGCGGCGCAGTGAGGTATTCAATGGCGAGTGTCGATCAGTTACACGGTGTGGTTGAAGAGGGTTCCGAACATCACGCGCGGCGCTGGATCGCGCTGCTCATTCTCAGCCTGAGCCTGATGCTCGTCATCATGGATGGCACGATCGTCAACGTCGCCATCCCGTCGATCACTCAGGAATTTGGCTCGTCGTTTCGCGATGCCGAGTGGGTCAACACAATCTACTCGCTGGTCTACGCCGCCACGCTCATCCTGTGGGGCAAAATCGGTGACCAGTATGGGCGGCGGCTGTTGTTTCTGGTTGGGGTAGTGCTGTTCGGTATTGGATCCGCGCTGGTGGGCGCGTCGTCATCGATCACCCTGCTGGTCGCGATGCGCACGGTGCAGGGGGTAGGCGCGGCGATCCTCAGCCCGAGCACGTTGTCGATCATCACGACCACCTTTCGCGGGCGCGAACGGGGCATTGCGTTTGGCGTGTGGGGGGCGACGGCAGGCGTCGCGGCGGCGCTTGGTCCGCTGCTGGGCGGCTGGCTGACGGATAACGCGTCGTGGCGCTGGGCGTTCTACATCAATATCCCGATTGTGATCCTAGGGTTTTTCGGCGCGCTGTGGGCGATCCGCGAATCACGCGATCCTGGGTCGCGGCGCTACTTCGACGTCACCGGCACTGTGCTGGGCGGGCTCGGCCTGGGCGGCGTGGTCTTCGGCATCATCGAGGGGCAGACCTACGGCTGGTGGAAACCAACGGATGAATTTTCGTTGCTCGGCGTCGCATGGCCGTTTGAGAGCTTCTCCATCGTTCCATTTTCGATCATCGGCGGCTCGATCCTGCTGGCGATCTTCACCTGGTACGAGCTTCGGTTAGAGCGGGCAGGCGTGGAGCCAATCTTTGAGTTCAGCTTGCTGCGTTTCCGCAGCTTCCGCTTTGGCATGATCATCGGCATGATCGTCAATCTCGGCGAGATCGGCGTGTTGTTCGCGGTTTCGCTGTACTTGCAGGGCACGAAGGGGCTGACCGCTTTTGACACCGGGCTGGCGCTGCTGCCGCTAGCGGTCGTCGCGTTCTTTGCCGCGCCCCTGGCTGGTGCCTTCTCGTCGAAGCTCGGCCCTAAATGGATCGTGACGGCTGGCATGGTGATCGAAGCGATCGCGCTCTTGATTCTCAGCCAGATGGTCGATGCGGATGTCAGCGTGACGAGTGTTGCGGCAGTGCTGGGCTTGTATGGCCTGGGGCTGGGTCTTGCGATCGCGCAGTTGACGAATCTGGTGCTGTTTGACATTCCCGGCCCCAAAGCGGGCATCGCCTCTGGCGGAAACAGCACGATCCGGCAGGTCGGCTCCGCGCTGGGCATTGCGATCATTGGCACGGTGCTGACCACTACGACCTCGACACGCTTCAAGGAAGAATTCGCTGCAACGCCTGTCCTGGCCCAATCCCCGCTTGCCGCGATGGAGTCCGTCTGGATTGAGATGGCGAAGCAGCCGGTGAACTTCGATTTCGTGGAGATCCTGGAAGCCGGAATGCCCGGTGGGGACGGCTCGTCGCCGATGGCGCAGTTGTTCGCAAATGCGGACTTTACGCCCCAGGGCGAGGCGCTCAACCATGTTGTGTATAACGCTCGCTCGGCGGGGATGGCTCGCTCGGCCCTGGCAGCGTTTGTGTTCATCGGCATCGGGGCGCTGAGTTCGCTTGCGCTGCCCAACCCCAAGGAGCGTGACCGCTCCCTGGATGAAGGATAAACGTCCTGCCCGGTGAGTCGCTCGCTGCCTGGCGACGGGTTTACAAAGCGTGCCCGTGTCGGTACACTGCGCGGCATGTCCGAAGCAACACAGTCTACAATTCCCCGGCGCACGTGGAGCCGCCGGACCGTCGCCCTCGCAGCAGTCGCGGCCCTGATCCTGGCGCTGATCGCGATCGGGCTGGCGGTTGTGGCGGCGCGGCGGTCCGTCTCTATCGAGCAGAACGGCGTCGCGCCGGCCGGCGAGGCGCGTGGGAACGAGCCGGTCCGCGTGCGCTTCTCCCGCGAGATGGATCGCGCCTCAGCCGAGGCGCGCTTCCGTATCGCGCCCGACGTGCCGGGCGAGTTCACCTGGAGCGATGACCGGACGCTGGTCTTCACGCCGCAGCGCGCGCTGCCTGCCGGGCAGACGTACACCGTGACGATCGACTCCGGCGCGGCGGCGCGCAACGGCGCCACGCTCGACGGGCCGTTCACCTGGCAGTTCGCGGTGCTGCCGCCGCGTGTGGTGTATCTGGCGCCCGCCAGCGAGCTCCGCCAGCAGCTTGTCCTGGCCGATCCGGCGACGGGCGCGGCGGAGCCTCTTACGTCTACCGATGAGGGCGTGCTCGATTACGCCGTCAGTCCGAACGGCCGCCTGATCGCCTACGCGCAGGAAGCCGACGATCGCTCCGCCGATCTGTGGGTGCTGGATCTGCTTTCGGGCGAGCGCTGGCCGATTACGGACTGCGTCGGCGCGGTGTGCCATAACCCGGCGTGGAGCCCCGACAGCCGCCAGATCGCCTACGAGCGCGCCGAACTCGATCCCGAGCGCGGGACCGGAACCAGCGCATCCCGCGCGTGGATTGTGG
>CBINGT010000401.1:0-3828 GCA_966250245.1 uncultured Anaerolineae bacterium | reverse complement strand
GGGGCACGTATGGCTCCTCAAGGAACGCCATGTCCTCGGGCGAGAGCTCGATCGACAGGGCGCCGAGCGCGTCGTCGAGGTGATGCATCTTGGTCGCGCCGATGATGGGCGCCGTGACGCCGGGCTTGTGCAGCAGCCACGCCAGCGCGATCTGCGCCGGTTTGACGCCGCGCCGCTCCGCCAGGGCGAGCACGCGGTCCAGCACGTCGAAGTCGCTGTCCCGGTAGTACAGCTCGTGCGCGTAGTTGTCGGACAGGCTGCGGGTCGTCTCGCCACGACGGTCGCGCGTGCGGTTGCCCGCCAGGAAGCCGCGCGCCAGCGGGCTCCAGGGGATGATGCCGACGCCCTGATCGAGACAGAGCGGGTTCATCTCGCGTTCTTCCTCACGGTAGACGAGGTTGTAATGGTTCTGCATGGAGACGAAGCGCGTCCAGCCGTGGAGATCGGCGGTGTACTGCGCCTTGGCGAACTGCCACGCGAACATGCTCGACGCGCCGATGTAACGCGCCTTGCCCGCCTTCACCACGTCGTTCAGAGCGTCCATCGTCTCTTCGATGGGCGTCTGGTAGTCCCAGCGGTGAATCTGGTAGAGGTCCACGTATTCCACGCCCAGGCGGCGCAGCGAGGCGTCGATCGCGTCGAAGATGTGCTTGCGGGAGAGCCCCCGATCGTTGGGGCCGTCGCCCATCGGGTTATACACCTTGGTCGCCAGCACGTAGTCTTCGCGGCGTGTGGTGAACTCGCGCAGGGCGCGGCCGGTGATCTCCTCACTGACGCCGAGCGAGTACATATCAGCCATGTCGAAGAAGTTGATCCCGATCTCGATGGCGCGGCGGATCAACGGGCGGCTGGCGTCTTCGTCCAGCACCCAGTCGCGCCATTGCGGGCTTCCGTAGCTCATCATACCCAGGCACAGGCGCGAGACCTTCAGGCCGGTTTTGCCGAGGTTCACGTACTCCATCGCTCTCTCCTTCTTTGCCAAGTGGGTCCTCAAAGGATTATGAGCGATGGACGCCGGGGCCGCCACCCGAACAAAAAAAGAGGCTCGCCCCTGGGGCGAGCCTCGCGCGAAAGCGTCGCTTTCCGCTAGACCTGAGCCGTGCCGCGCACGGCCCGGAGAATCAACAGCAACACGACGGCGCCGAAAAAGGCGACGAGGATGCTAACCAGGTTGATTCCCTCGACTTCTCCACCGATATCCAGCGCGTTGAGGATGAAACCGCCGATGATACCGCCGATGATACCGATCACGATATCTTCAACGAGGCTCTGCCCGCGATTGGTCCCCATGACCAGGCTCGCAAGCCATCCGGCGATTGCACCCACAACAATCCAACCGATAATCGTCCAAAGCATGTCCAATGCCCTCCTGAGCACTTCTGGCGCGTCGCCGGTGCTCTACTCCGTTATACACAATAAAACTATACAGGCACAGGGCGGCGAATATATCGACCATGTGGGGGGTTTCTTAATAGGCAAGGTGGCGGATTATCGGCAAGGATTCGCTAAATAGAGCGGAAACAGGGCAAAGATAGGGGGTTAGTCAGTTGTGCAAAACGAAAAACTAACTATGATGAAATCATATGCCCGCAGTCACTCACCGTTAGGAGCCAACTATGCGATTTCGATGGATCATTCTAGGCGTGCTCGTGCTGGCTCTGCTGGCGCCGGCATGGCTCGCGCAGGCCGAGCCGGCGCTCGCTCAGGGGAGCGGAACCACACACGTTGTCCAGCCGGGCGAAAACCTCTTCCGGATCGCGCTTCGCTATGGCACAACCTGGCCGGTGCTGGCAGCGGCGAACGGTCTGGTGAACCCGAATCTGATTTACAGCGGCCAGGTGTTGATCATCCCGGCGCCCGGGACGCAGCCGCCCGCGACGCCACAGTATCCGACGGCTGCGCCGCCACCCACCACGCCCGTGCCGCCATCGACCGGCACCTATGTTGTCGTGGCTGGGGATACGCTGTCGCGGATCGCGGTCCGCTTCAATACCACCGTCGCGGCGCTGGTGCAGGCGAATAACATTGTCAACCCGAACCTGATTTACGTCGGGCAGGTGCTGGTGATCCCTGGGGCGGGCGCGGTCCCGCGGCCGACCCCGATCCCCGGCCAGCCGACCGTCGCGCCGCAGCCAACCAGCGCGCCGCCTGTGACGGGCGGGTTTGAGCTGGGCGGGCACGTCGACAGCTTCGCGTACCCCGATCTGATGCGCCAGGCCGGGATGACGTGGGCCAAGCGCCAGATCCGCTACAACCTCGGCGATAGCCCGGACATTGCGGCGGGCGCGATTAACCAGGCGCACAGCCAGGGCTTCCGCATCCTGCTCGGCATCGTCGGCGATCCGGCGCAGCTTGGCGCGAACCCAACCGGCTACATGGACCAGTTCGCGGGCTTCCTGGCGGGCGTGGCCGCGCTGGGCCCGGATGCGATCGAGGTCTGGAACGAGCAGAACCTGGACCGTGAATGGCCGCGCGGGCAGATCAACCCGCAGACCTACGTGCAGATGCTGCAGAAGGCGTATACCGCGATCAAGGGCGCGAACCCGAGCGTGATGGTCATCAGCGGCGCGCCTGCTCCGACCGGCGCGGAAGGTGCGTTCGGCAGCGACCGCGTGTGGAACGACGACCGCTACGTGCGCGGCATGGCGCAGGCGGGCGCGGCGAACTACGCGGACTGCATCGGCATCCACTACAACGAGGGGATCGTCCCGCCCGACCAGACGACCGGCGACCCGCGTGACAACTACTACACCCGTTATTTCTGGGGCATGGTCAACACGTACTGGAGCGCGTTCGGTGGCGCTCGCCCGCTGTGCTTCACCGAGCTGGGCTACGTGACGCCGGAAGGCTACGCGCCGCTGCCCGCTGGCTTCGAGTGGGGCCAGGGGAACACCGTCGCCGAGCAGGCGCAGTGGCTCGCCCGCGCGGCGCAGCTTTCGGCCAGCAGCGGCCGCGTTCGCCTGATGATCGTGTGGAACGTGGACTTCACGACCTACGGCGCGGACCCGGCGGCGGGCTATGCGATCGTGCGGCCCGGCGGCGGATGCCCCGCGTGCCAGGCGCTCGACGCCGTGATGCCGTAAGCGCAACCTCGTTTGCAATGCACTGAGGGACGCCCGAGCGGCGTCCCTTTTTTGTGCGGATTACGGCTCGGCGTGGTGGCGCGTGCGGCGCAGCAGGAAGACGGTGGCGAGCACGATCAGCGCGCTGACGATCTGCCCGATCACATATGCGTCGACGTCCGGCTCCAGCGCGGCGAGCACGCTGAAGACGACCACGCCGACCAGCGCCAGCCCGTCGAGGATCAAGAGCAGCGTGCGGAGCCGTGAGGTCATGCGGCGTCTCCTGGAGAGCAGTTAGCGGTTAGCGATTAGCAGTTAGCATTGCTCGGCTGCTATCCCCGGCCACTTCCAGGGTGAGGTTCTGCGCGCAAACTGTAGCAGCCTCATGCTCTATTGTACGCAAATCTTAACATTAAGACAGCCTCTCACCGAAGATCAGACCTTAATTCAATCAAAACAGTATTCCGGTGCTATTCTCCCAAAAGCGTAAAGATGCTATCGTGTAGCAAGGGGGTTATATCAGGTTAGTCCGGGGGGTATCGCATGACCCGCGCTTCGTTGGTGAGGCGATTGATTGCATTCTTGAAGGGGCCCGAGGCTGACGACGATGCGCGGCGCGAGTCGGTGCAGACGGTGTCGGCGTATGACGAGCAGGTGCCGCGCTATCCGGCGCCGGGGGAGCGCGATCGCTCGCCGGAAGCCGAGGCGGACGCCGAGATGCTGCCGGAGCATCCGTTTGTCGGCGACGACGAGTCCACGCCGTATT
>CBINGT010000400.1:0-3844 GCA_966250245.1 uncultured Anaerolineae bacterium | reverse complement strand
CGCGCGCGGAACACGCGCCCTTCCTGCGTCGCCACCACGATCTCGCCCTGCGGCGTGACGGCCACGCCCGCCGGATGCTGCGGGAAGAACCCGCGCCCGCCGAGCGCTACCGCTGCCAGCGAGCGAAACTGCACCGGCTCGTCGCTGCTCGGCACGACCGTATCGACCGCCCCGGTAGGCATCCCATCTGCAAAATCGACCGCCACGACCGAATAGCCGCTCGGCTCCGGTAGCGTCGCCGATCCGCCGAGCGCGACCAACAAATCACCCTGCCACAGCGCGAATCCGTCCGCCGTGTAGAACGCAAGCGCGGCAGGACTGCTCTGCGCGGGGAGCAACACGGCAGGCGGCTCCGTCCTGGCGCACTCCGGCGCTTCTGGCGCGTCGGCTGCGCAGCCGGGGAAACCGTAGTCCGCGCCCGGCACGATCCGGTTTAGCTCGGCAGGCGCGCTTGGTCCGCCGCCATCGACCAGCCACAGATCGCCGGTGTCCGGATGCCACGCCAGCCCGCCCGGCCGGTAGAAACCAGTCGCCACTTCCTGCTCGTCCGTGCCGTCGAGCGCGAAGCTCAGCAGGCGGCCAGGGCGCACGTCTTCCGCCTCGCAGCGCAGGCAGTCTCCGCCCACCGTGACGTATAGCCGCTCGTCCGGCCCGACCGCGATTGTGCCCGGCCAGAAGCCCGTGTCGTACGGCAGCGCGTCGACCAGCGCGGTTTGCGTCTCGAACGCGCCGTCGCCATCCACGTCATCGAGCCGAGTCACGCCGCCCGGCCCGGCGACGTACAACGCACCGTCATGCAACGCGATCGCGCTCGGCAGCGCCAGCCCGTCCGCGACCGTCTCCGGCGCCTCAGGGAACAGGTCGCCATCCGCATCCCGCAGCGCGCGGATCTCGCCCGCCGCCGTGTAAAGCACGTACAGCGTGCCGTCCGGCGCAGCCACAATCCCGCCGATGGCAGGCGCCGCTTCGGGGCGCGGCACGTCGTCCAGCAATAGCTCGAAGCACATCAGGCGGATGTCGTGCAGGGGCACCCACTCCACGATGGCGCAGGGCGGGCCTTCAACCTTGATTGGCGTGCGCAGGATGGCGGTCGGATAGGGCGGCAGCGGATCGGCGGCAGGTCCGCAGGCAGCCAGCGCCAGGGTAGCAACCAGCGCCAGCGCGGCGAATGTGCGTCTGTCCACGGATACCGGCTCCCACGCGGCGAACATCAGGCGAAACGGGCGCGATCATAGCCTGCCGGGGCCAATCGCGCCACCGTAGACCGGCGCTTGGCTGGCGCGCGGCGGTCTGCTACAATGCCGCGAACGTTGGGGAGAGGTGACATGCAAGTCTATCGACGCCAGGTCGCGGCCGGAATTTTGTTCATCTCGCTCGTGTTGATCGCCGTTGTGATCGTCACCGGCAAAGATGCGCTGCTCGAAACGCTCGAGCGCTTTCCGCCCGCGTATTTCATCCCGATCTTCGCGCTAAAGCTGGTCAACTGGGCGCTGCGCTATTACGAGTGGCGCTATTTTCTCGGCGTGATCGGCGTGCGGACAAGCTGGCGCGGCCCGACCGCTCCGGCGCAGGACGGCGCTCCCCCGACGATTCGCGAGTGGGACAGCGTGATTCTGTGGCTGGCGGGGATGACGCTGACCGTTAGCCCTGGCAAGCTGGCGGAGGTGCTGAAATCGCTGGTGCTCAAGCACCTGACCGGCGTCGAGTTCTCGCGCAGCGCGCCAGTGGTCTTCATGGAGCGGCTGGTCGACGGGCTGGCGGTGATCGTGCTGGCGGGCGTGGCGCTTGGTCTGACGGCCGGGTCGCTGGTGGGAACGGACGTGTCGACGGGTTACGCCGTCGCGGTGCTGGTTGGAACCACCGCCGCGCTGAGCGCCGGGATCGCGCTGGTGCAGGTGCGGCCGCTCGCGCTGGCGGTGATCGACCGGACGGCGGGCTGGCCGCTGATCGGGCGCTTCCACGGCGCAATCCGCACGCTGTACGAGTCCAGCTACGATCTGCTGAAGCTGCGCCACCTCGGTCCGATGACGCTGGTCGGGATCGGGGCGTATTTCTGCGACTCGGTCGGCTTCTACCTGTTGCTGCGCGGGCTGGGCGTCGCTGGCTCTCCGACGCTGTTCGCCATGCCGGGCGGCGCGGGCGGGCGCGAGATCACGGTCGGCGCGCTGCTGACGGGCGTCGTCGGCCTGTCGCGCGCAGACGCAGGCACGGCTACGTTTCTGATCTCCCTGTTCCAGGTGTGGGTCGGCGTGCTGGTCGGGCTGGTCGTGATCGCGCTGTTCCGGCGGACGCTGTTTCCCCCCGCGCTCAACGACGAAATCGTCGCGTACCAGGCGGCGCAGCAGTCGCAAGCGAAAAGCAGCTAGCGAAAGCAAGAAACCGCTAAAGGCAGCCACAAACAGCAAAAAACCTCACCCCTTTTCCCCTCTCCGTAAACGGAGAGGGGAAAAGGGGCTGGGGGTTAAGGGGTGAGGTTCCCCCGGCAAGCTCCCGGCCGCTTGTCACGCTACGGGCAGAGAGGTACGATTGGCGAAGGGCCCGCCCATTCTGGAATGTGATACCTGATGACCACCGACTGGAAACGAACCCTTTATCTGCTGACGTTCGTCCAGCTTGTTTCCGCGATTGGCTTTTCGAGCATTTTCCCCTTCCTACCGCTTTACGTTGAGCACCTAGGCAGCAGCTCCGGCCTGAGCATCGAGACGCTCGCTGGATTGGTTTACTCGGTACAGGCGTTCACGATGATGGTCGCCGCGCCGATCTGGGGCGCGCTGGCAGACCGTCACGGGCGCAAGCCGATGGTCGTCCGCGCGACGGTTGGCGCCGCGATCATCACCGCGTTGATGGCGTTCGCCACATCTGCCGAGCAGTTGGTCGCCATGCGCGCAGTGCAAGGGATGGTGTCCGGCGTAATCTCGGCGATCACGGCGCTGGTCGCGGCGATCGTCCCCAGGGAGCGCGCCGGATATGCGCTTGGCCTGCTGCAAGTCGGTCACTGGAGCGGGATCTCGGTCGGGCCGCTGATCGGTGGCGTCACGGCGGATGTGCTGGGGTTCCGCGCGGCGTTCCTGTTTACGGCGGCGCTGCTGATGATCGCAGGGCTTCTTGCGTGGCGCATGGTGCACGAAGACTTCACGCCGATTCCGACCCCCGCTGGACAGCGAACAGGCTTCTTTGGCGCGTGGCGGCACGTCATGTCGATGCCGGGCGTCGTGCCGACCTACTCCGCGCGCTTTCTGAACGAGCTGGCCCGCAACCTGGTGATGCCCTTCCTGGCGCTGTTCGTCGCTACGCTGATGACCAGAGACTCCGGCACCGCGACGGTCACCGGCGTGATTACGGCGCTGGCGGCGCTGTCCGGAACGCTCGCGGCGGTCTACCTCGGGCGGCTCGGCGACCGGGTCGGGCACAAGCGAGTGCTGCTGGCGTCGGCGGTTGGCGCGGCGGTGGGCTATCTGCCGCAGGGAATGGTTAACGAGGTCTGGCAGTTGATCGCGCTCCAGGCGATCACAGGGTTCGCCGCAGGCGGCGTGATGCCAACCCTCAGCGCGCTGCTGGCGACCTACACCGATCCGGGCGAGGAAGGCGCGGTCTATGGACTGGAAGCGTCGATCATGTCCGCCGCGCGCGCGATCTCCCCGATGATCGGCGCGGCGCTGGTCGGCGCGCTCGGCATGCGGAGCCTGTTCACCGGCACCGGCCTGCTGTTCGTCGTGCTGGCGCTCACGTCGGCGCACTTCCTGCCGGGCCGCAAAGGCGCCGACGCGAAAGCGCCGCGCAAGCCAGTGATCGCCCGCTAGAATACGGGACGCGGACACGGTATACTGACATCGGCGAATGTGCC
>CBINGT010000399.1:0-3851 GCA_966250245.1 uncultured Anaerolineae bacterium | reverse complement strand
GTCCGGTGACGAAGTTAAAGTGCGGGATCTGCACTTTCTCCCCGGCAGTCATGCGCAGGATCTGGTCGTTGAACAGGGGAAGGTCGACCGCTTCTAGCGCCTCGAAGTCATATTCGCCGTGCTCGTCGCGGGGCGTCTTCTCTCGCTCGACAAAGTAGCGATCCATCTCGAGTGTGTACGGCTTGAGGCCATGCGCCATCAACTGAATCGCCAGCCGTTTCGAGAAAGTCGTCTTGCCAGACGACGACGGCCCCGCGATCAGCACCAGGCGCAGGCCGTCGCGGTGCCGCTCGGCGATCTGCGTGGCAATATGCGCGATATGCTGTTCGTGCAGCGCCTCGTTGACCAGCACCAGCTCGCGCGCGCGCCCATCGCGGATCGCCATGTTAAGCTGGCCGATGTCTTCAATACCGAGCAACGCAAGCCATTCTTCCGTCTGGCGGAAGACGCGCGTCAACTGCGGCGACTGCACGTAGGGGCGAATCAGGTTCGGGCTTTCGCGGCGCGGATATTGCAGCACAAACCCGTCCTCTTCCCTCAGCAGATTGAACAGCGTCAGATAGCCAGTGTTCGGCACCATGTAGCCGTAAAAGTAGTCTGCCTGCCCGCGTAGCGTGTAGATCGTCAGGTAGGGCTTGGTGCGAAACTGGAGCAGGCGCACCTTGTCTTCGTCGCCGCTGTTTTTGAACAGCTCGATCGCCTCTTCGAGCTTGATCTCGCGCCGCTCGATCGGGTCCGCCGCCTGCACGATTTCTCGCATCCGCTCAGCGATGCGCTGAAGCTCCTCGTCGTTGAATGGCTCGCGGTGCCGCACTTTGCAGAAGAACGCGCCGCTCGGCAACGCGAAGTCGATCATCACCTGCGTGCCGGGGAATAGCTCGGCTGTGGCGACCGTCAGCAGGAACGCCAGCGAGCGCCGGTAGATCCGGCTGCCGTCGCTCGTGTCGGTCGTCACCGGAACCACGCTGACATCCCGAGTGACAGGCATGGTTAGCTCGCGCAGCCACCCATCCACGATCGCAGCCACCACCGGCACGCGCTCTGGCAGGCTGCCCGCGTGCGCGTCCCCGTGCGCTTTGATGAATTCTTCCAGGGGTGTTCCCACCGGCCCTTCAAGCACGCCCCCATCGGGGAACGTCACCTGGACCGAGGTGCGCGGCTCGGCCTTGCGAATTGCGGATACAGCTACTTCAGCCATGCGATTACTCATTCGATTTGTTCAACAGACAGGATAAAACGGCAGAATCGGCTGATCTATCCAACACGATTCTACCTTCAGTGTACAACAGAGTTGGAGCAGCGCGCTTACGCGTCCAGCGCCAGCACGATCCCGCTGCGGCCCGGCGCGGTCAGCGCCAGCGTATCGCCTTCGCGAGACAGCGCCACCGGCTCCCCGAAGATCGCGCGCGGCGTGCCGGGAAGTCCGGCGAGTGACACCTCGATGCGCTGCTCGTTCTGCGAGACGTTGAACGCCACCACTACCGTCTGATCCGGGTGCTCCCGCAGGAACACGTACTGCTCGCCGCGCGCGTGCAAAGCGCGGTATGTCCCACGCCGCAGCGCGACGTTGGCCTTCCGCAGCGCAATCGCCCGCTGGAAATAGCCGCGCAGGTCGAGGTCCCACTGGCTCTCGTCCCACGGCATCGCCCCGCGCGACGCGGGCTCGTACCCGCCCGTCAGCCCGATCTCGTCGCCATAGTAGATCGACGGCGCGCCGGGCATCGTCATCTGGTAAAGCGTCGCCAGTTTCAGCGCGGACTTGTCCTCGCTGACCATGTACAGGAAGCGGGCCGTGTCGTGGCTGCCGAGCAGGTTAAGCTGCACGCTGGTGATTTCCCACTTGTACAGGCTCAGCATCCGGTCGATCTCGGCGGAGAACGCTTCGGCGGTCAGCGGCTTGAGCTTGGGATAGCCACCGCCAGGGAAGGCGTCCGCGAGGGTCTTCGCGCCGAAGAAGGCCGTGACCGCGCGGGTGAAGACGTAGTTCATCACCGCGTCAAACTGGTCGCCCTGCAGCCAGCGCTGCGACTCGCTCCAGATCTCTCCGACGATGTACGCCTCGGGATTGGCGCCTTTCACGCGGCGGCGGAACTCTTGCCAGAAGGAGTCGTCGTCGATCTCGTGCGGCACGTCCAGCCGCCAGCCATCAATCCCGTACTGCACCCAGTATTCGCCCACGTCCCACAAGAACGAGCGCACCTGCGGGTTGTCGGTGTTGAACTTGGGGAGCGCGTGCAGATTGTACCATGCGGCGTAGTTCGGCTCGTGCGTCTCGTTGTAGGCGTCTAGCGGGAAGCGGTACGCCGTAAACCAGCCAACATACGGCGACTGTTGGCCGCACTCCAGCAGGTGATTGAATTGGAAAAACCCCCGGCTGCAGTGGTTGAAGACCCCGTCCAGAATGATGCGGATTCCGCGCGCGTGGGCTGTGTCCAACAGCGAGCGGAACGCCCGGTCGCCGCCCAGCAGCGGATCGACACGGTAATAGTCGTGCGTGTGATAGCGATGGTTCGACGCCGATTGGAAGATCGGGTTGAAGTAAATCGCGTTAATGCCGAGGTCCAGCAAATAATCCAGGTGCTCTTCGACGCCGAGCAGGTCCCCGCCCTTAAAGCCAAAGATGGTCGGAGGCGAGTCCCACGGTTCTAAGTTCGACGGTTTCTGCACGCGATCGCTCTTGGCGAAACGATCCGGGAAAATCTGGTAGAAAATAGCGTCTCGCACCCACTCGGGTGTTTGAATCGTCTCAGACACGTCGTGCTCCGGCTGAATTGAGAAATGATAAGGTTTCACGTTGAGCATGATGATCGTAGCGCCACACGCCGAGGGCGGCAAGCGGCCACACTCGCGTGGGCAGCGCTACTCCGGCGCCTGGTCGTCGGGGATGTACTCAGGCGGCGTATATGCAAACTCTGGCGAGATCTCCAGAAGCTGCGCCTCGCTGAGCACGCGACCGTTCAGCCGCTCGTAGAACGCGAGATGCTCGGCGCGGTCGACCGCATAGCGCCAGCGTTGCGCGCCGACCTGCCGCAACACGGAACGGCAGTTGTCGCAGCGCACCACGCGGCGAATACGCGGGATGCCGAGAACTCGCTCGCGGCGCTCGTCCAGATACAGCCGCCCTTCCTGGCACACCGGGCACAGCGTCAGCGGAAAGCCCTCGCGGTAACGATCCACCGCCGCCGACTGCACGATAAACACCGTCAGGTAGACCAGCGCCAGCCCGACCGCGCCCAGCCCGATCCAGACCGCCAGGCCGGGACCGCCGTCCCCCGCGTCAGCAACGGCGCCCGCTGAGCCACCTGCCCCGGTATCCGGCGCAACAGCGACCGCCTGCCCCGTCGCGGTGGGCGTCAGCGGTTCGTCCGTGGGTGTGCCGGTCTCGCCGGCGGCTGACGGACTCGGCGCAGATGTATCGCCCGGACGCAGGGAAAGCTCGGGCGTCTCGGTCGGGACCGTTGGCAGCGCCGCAAGCGAGGGCGTCGCGCTTGGCAGCGAAGTGTCGGTCGGCGCGGGAGTCGAGGTCAGCGTGGCCGTTGGCGCGACCGTATCCGTCGCGGTGGGCGCGTCCGTGGGCGACGGGCGCGGCGTGCGCGTGAGAGTTGCCGTGGCAGTCGGCTCCGCCGTAGCGGTCACAGTTGGCTCAGGCGTCTCCGTTGGGCGCGCGGTTGCCGTGCTCGTCGCGGTCGGCTCGGGTGTATCGGAAGGGGTCACCGTTGGGCGACGCGTTGCGGCCGCTGAGGGCGCAAGCAACACAGCCACTGTCGGCTCGGGCGTACCCGTTGGCTGAGGCGTCCGCGTGGCGCTTGGACGCGGGGTAACCGTCTCGGTGGGCGGTTCGGTGGGAGCCG
>CBINGT010000398.1:0-3851 GCA_966250245.1 uncultured Anaerolineae bacterium | reverse complement strand
CCAGCAGCGCCACCAGCACCGCCGCCCACCAGGGATGGACGCGCAGCGTGATCTCCCACGCGCTGGAGCCGCCCGCCGTCAGGGTGAGCCACAGCGAAATCACCGCGGCCGCACCCACCAACGCGATCGCGCGGCGCGTCGTCATGGCAGTGGCTTTACCTTGCCGACGAAGCGATAGCCCTGGCCGGGGATCGTCTCAATATAGCG
Source organism: uncultured Anaerolineae bacterium (assembly GCA_966250245.1). GTDB lineage: Bacteria > Chloroflexota > Anaerolineae > Aggregatilineales > Aggregatilineaceae > DYGX01. The sequence continues at coordinate 3,644 of CBINGT010000398.1, read as the reverse complement.
CGGGGCCGCCGGGTCGTCCTTCAGCGCGCGGCGCAACTCGGCGATCCGCGTATCGACCACCCGCTCGCCGACCGGATAGTCCCAGCCCCACACGGTATTGAGCAGCCGCTCCCGCGTGATCAACTCGTCGGCGTGGGTCATCAGATATTCGAGGATGGCAACCGCTTTCGGCGTCAGGGCGAGGTCAACCGAGTCCAGCCGTACGCGCCGCGAGGTCCGGTCGAGCACCAGCCGGTCGTCGCCGATCCGCCGCGCGGAGCTTAGCGGCGGCAGGCCGGGCTGCACGCGCCGCAGGACGGCTTGGATCCGGGCGATCAACTCATACGGGTCGAACGGCTTGTTGAGGTAATCGTCCGCTCCTTCGCTGAGCGCCATCGTCCGCTCCGGCGCGTCGCCCACCTGGGTCAGCAGGATGACCGGCGTCCAGTTCCCCTGGCGTCGCAGCGTCCGCAACATCTGGCGACCGTTGAGCCGGGGCATGAGGATGTCGAGCACGACCAGGTCCGGCGCCTGCGACTCGACCAGCCGCAGCCCCTGCTCGCCGTCTTCCGCGACGATCACCTCAAACCCGGAGCGTACGAGGATCTGGGATAAGTTCGATGTGATCGCTTCTTCGTCGTCGACCAGCAGAATTTTCGGGGGAATGCCCATCACAGCATCGCTCTGTTCGCAGCGTTCCGCTCAGGCCACCGGCTCGGACGGCTCAGCAGACGCCTCATGCCCAAGAGCATGGGTTTCGGCGTCGTACTGGCCTGCCAGCTCATCGGGACCTGTCTTCTCCCACAGCGGGGTGCCGGTGATGTATGCGGCCCGGCCGATCATGTGCGCGGAGACAGGCCCGGTCATGATGATGAACAGCACAATCCCGATCGCGCGCGCCGTCACGCCGACGTTATCGAAGTTAATGGAAACCGCCAGCATGATCAGGATCAGCCCCAGCGTCGTCGCCTTCGAGCTGGCCGACATCCGCAGAAACACGTCCGGCATCCGGTAAATCCCAATGCTCGCCAGCAGCATGAACAACGAGCCCACAATCAAGAGGGTAAGGCTGACTGCTGACTGGATCATCGCTGCCGCTCCAGGTAAGAGGCGAACGCAATCGTGCCGAGGAACGAAATCAGCGCCAGCACAATCGCGATGTCGAGAAACACCGTCCGGCCGGTAACAACCGAATAGGTCGCGATCAAGCCTATCCCGATAATCGTCATCAGATCAAACGCGACGACCCGGCTCTCCAGCCGTGGGCCTTTAATCAAGCGTGCCAGCGTGAAGAGTATCGCCAGACTTAGAAAAACGGTGGGCAGACTCTCGATCACCAAACAACTCTCCTATCCGCCGCTCAAACCCCTGCTTGATCTCCTGACGGTATTGCTCAAGGTCTTCGGCGTGCATCGCGTGAACGTACATCACCTGCCGGTCGTCCGACACGTCGAGCGTCAGCGAGCCGGGGGTGAGTGTCACCAGGTTGGCGAGCAGCGTGATCTGGAATTCGTTCGTCAGGTCCAGCGGCACGGCCACAATCGCCGGTCGGATGTTCAGGTTCGGGTCGATCACCACCCGCGCCACGCGGAACGTTGCGACCAACAGCTCCCTCAGGAAAAACAGCACAAATGAGATGGCCTGGCGGACCTTGCGGAAATACACCGTCGGGCCGTACAGCGGGCTTGCCAGCCACAGCACAAGGTAGCCGATGATGAACCCCTCGACCAGCGTGTCGGACGTTAACGAGCCGGTCAGGAAGGCCCACGTCAGCGCCAGCATCACGTTCACAAACAGGACGCTCACCGCACACCCCCTAGCACCGCGCTCACATATTCCTGAGTAGACAGAAGCTGCTCCGCCGCATCGGACGACAGCGCGAAGACCGGCTCGGCCAGCAGCCCGATCAGCACCGTTAGCGACGCCAGACTCGCGATCGGCACCAGCATCTGCCGCCATATCCGCGTGGTGATGCCGGTTGTCTCCACTGTCGTCTGCGGGCGCTTCTTCCAGAACACCTCGGCCCAGATCTTCGTCATCGAGAACAGCGTCAGTAAGCTGACCACCAGCGCAACAACCGCGATCGCAGGCCGGTCTATCTCAAGGCTGGCGCGGATCAGCACGAACTTCGCCCAAAAGCCGGACAGCGGCGGCAGCCCGGCGAGCGACATCGCGGGGATCAGGAACAGCACGGCCAGCGCGAACCGCGAGCGGTACAGCCCGCCGAGCTGATCAAGCTGGTAGCTGCCCTGCAAACGGTGGACCGCGCCGCTGATCAGGAACAGATTCGTTTTGACGATGATGTGATGAATGATGTAGAAGATCGCGCCCGCCAGCGCCAGCGGCGTGAACAGCGCCAAGCCCATCACCATATAGCCGATCTGGCTGATGATGTGGAACGACAGGATGCGGCGGAACTCGTTTTGTGACGCCGCACCGAGCACACCCGTCAGCATCGTGAAGCCCGCCAGGATCAGCAAGATCGTATGCGTATAGCCGACATCCTGCGTAAACAGCAGCGTGAACACGCGGATCAGCGCATAGACGCCGACCTTTGTCAGCAGCCCGGCGAACAGCGCCGTGATCGCGTTGGGCGCAACCGGGTACGACGCCGGGAGCCAGAAGAACAACGGGAACAGCGCCGCTTTGATGCCGAACGCGATCATGAACAGAACGGCGACTACAGTCACCAACGCCGTCTGATCCGACTCGGCAAGCTGCACCGACAGGTGCGCCATGTTCAGCGTGCCGGTAATGCCGTACAGAATACCGATCGCGGTCAGGAAGATCGTCGAGGAGATCAGGTTGATCGTGACGTATTTCAGCGCGCCTTCGAGCTGTGCCCGCTCGTTGCCCAGCGCGACCAGCACGAAGGAAGACATCAGCATCACCTCAAACCACACGTAGAGGTTGAAGATGTCCCCGGTTAGAAACGAGCCGGAAATGCCCATCATCAGGATGAGCAGCAGCGGATAATAGCCGTAGCGGACGCGTGGCCGGTCGACCACCGCCCGCGAGAAGATAACCACCGCCAGCGCGATGATTCCCCCCAGCACCGCCATGATCGCGCTGAACAGGTCCGCCACGAACGAAATGCCGAAGGGCGCGGGCCAGTTCCCTAGCTGGACCACCTGAATCCCGTCACGCGACACCGTCACGAGGATCGCAATCGCCGATAGCAACAGCCCGGTCGCCCCGGCCAGCGCAATCCACCACTGCACGCGATAGTTTCGCCACAGCAGCGCCACCGCCGCCGCGAAGACGGGGATCAATACAGGTGCGAGCAACAATAATCCCATTGGCTACAGGTCCCCCTCGATCCCTCGCAGGTTGTTGCTGTCGTCTGTCCCGACCGAGCGGTGCGTCTGCTCGATCAGCACCACCGCATACGCCAGCACGCCGAACCCGATCACAATCGCCGTCAGAATGAGCGCCTGTGGTAGCGGATCGGCAAACGGGGTCGCTGGCTCGGTCGCACCGACCTCAATAAGCGGCGGCGCGCCACGCGTCAAACCGCCGACGGTAAAGATCAGCAGGTTAGTCGCATGGCTGAGCAGGACCAGCCCCATGATCAGCTTCACGATGCTGCGTCGCATGAGCATATACAGGCCGCTCGCGTAAAGCCCGCCAATGAGAATCGCGAGTAGGATCGTCATGTCAGTCTT
>CBINGT010000397.1:0-3853 GCA_966250245.1 uncultured Anaerolineae bacterium | reverse complement strand
GGGTTCTGTGGCAGCGGGCGCAGCTTGCTGCACCCCTACAATTCCCTACTCCCTATTCCCCACTCCCCACTCCCTATTCCCTCGCTCTTGCTAACCGCTAATGGCTAATCGCTAACAGCTCTCTTCACTGATTTTCCAGCACCTCGCGGACGATCTCCAGAAAATCGCGCGGCAGGATGGGCTTCGATATCCAGTAGTCGATACCCAGTTCTTCGACCTCAGGGACCATCGCCGGACGTGCGGTCAGGATCATCACCCGCATGTTCTGTAGGCGGGGGATGCTGCGTACCCGCTGAAGCACGTCATAGCCGGAGACTCCCGGCATCGCAAGGTCGAGAATGAGCAGATCGGGCGTTTCTCGCTCCAGAATCACGATCGCTTCTTCGCCGCCTTCGCCGGTGAGGACGCGGCACGGCAGCCGCTTGATCAGCCCGGCGAACAATTGCAGCAAGCCAGGCTCGTCGTCCACGATCAATACAGTTGGTTCGTACAGAGAATCAGAGTTCCGCTCGCTCATGCGTGGTGGTCCTGGTCCGGCCCGCTTTCCCGCGCCGTAATCAGTCGAGCGCCCGCAGCACGGCGCGCACCGGACTGCCGCACGCTCCTGCCAGCTTGAGCGGCAGTGCAATCAGCTCGTAGACCCCGTCGGGCACGCCTGCCAGCCGCAGCGTCTCGAGATTCGCGATCCCGTGCGCCAGCAGCCGGCGGTGCACCGGCAGGTCTGTGCTGTCGAACCGGTCGACCGAGGGGCAATCGAGGCCGAGCAGCACGGCGCCTTGCGCGGCGAGCCAGTCTGCCAGCTCGACGGTTGGGTAGGGGAAATCGTCGGGCCAGCGGTCGTCGGGCAGATCGCTGACCCAGGTGTGGATCAGCAGCCGTTCCAGCCCGCTCAGATCGCGCCCGGCGAAGTCTTCCGGCACAATCCCGCCGTGCTCGCGCGCGATCGTCACGACATGCGCGCGCCCAATGTACCGCTCCAGCGACAGGTCGGCGGGGTGCGCGCCATCTGCCGTGACGTGATACGGCGCGTCGGCGTGCGAGCCAGTGTGCGCGCTGAGCCTGAGCGTCGTCAGGTTTACCGAGGCGCCTTCCTCGGTGCGGAGTACATGGTCGAGCGAGAAGGGTGTATCTCCCGGCCACACGGCGAGCGTGGGGGAAATGGTACGGGTGATGTCGTACAGGCGGGGGCGGCTACTCGAGCCGGCAGGCGGCATGGCGTGCTCCTAACGCGGTCAAATCCGCCTATGATTGTACCCGGCGGCGCGGGGAAGTCCATTAACTGACCGGCTTCAACGCGCTTTCGAACCAGAAACAAACATTCTAGCCCGCCATGCAACCTTTTAGCCACGGCGGCCTTCATTCTTTGCTTCTAGGTTTTGTTACGGGAATACGACTCACCGAATTATGTCACGAAGGCGCGGTGACCGGCGTGACGCTCCCACGCGCCGGAGTCGAGGATCTCGCGGATCGCGTCGATCACCTGGACCAGTTCGTCGTCGCTGTTGTAGAAGTGCGGCGAAATGCGAATCCCCGCATTTTCGCGATAGTCAATCACGATGTCCCGCGCCAGCAACTCGCGCGACACCTCGTAGGCGTGCGGCGGATTGACGGTCACCGTGCCGCCGCGCTGCGCGGGATCGCGCGGGGAGTTGATCGCATAGCCCGCCTGCTCGGCCAGATCGATCAGCAGCGCGGTCTGGCGCAGGGACTTTTCGCGGATGTTCTCCACGCCCACCTGCGCGATGATCTCCACGCCGGGCCGGTTGGCGTACAGGCTGGGGATGGCGGGTGTGCCGTTCAGGAAGCGAAACGCATCGTCGCGGAAGTCGATGTCGTCCACCTCGAAAGCGAACGGTCGTTGGTGCGCCATCCAGCCGGTGAGCTTGGGGCGCGCCGTTCGCAGATGGTCCTCGCGCGCGTAGAGGAACACGCCGCCCGGCCCGCCGCACATCCACTTCAGCACGCCGCCGAGATAATAATCGACGTTCAGCGCGCTCACGTCGAACGGGACGATCCCGCAGGCGTGATACCCGTCGAGGATGACAGTCGCGCCGACAGCGTGCGCCTTTTCGATGATCGGCTGCACGTCGAGGATATACGCGCTGCGAAACAGCACGTGGCTGATCGGCACCAGCAGCGTCCGCTCGTCGATCGCGTCGATGATCTGCTCGACCGGCACGGTGATCCCGCCGTCCTCGCTCTCGACCATGTGCAGCTCAACATGCGGCGGCAGCATCCCGCGCAGCACGTAATACACGGACGGGAAAATGCCCGATTCGATCACTACCTTGTTGCGCGGACCGTCGAAGTCATACGACGACAGCAGGATGCCCATCGCGATCGAGATGTTCTGGTGCATCGAGACGGTATCCGGCGACGCGCCGATGATCTGCCCGATCTGGTTGCCCAGCGCCAGGTTCATGTCCCACCACCCCTCGCCCCAGGCGCGCACGCCGCGCGTCGCCCAGGTATCGGCGTAGTCGCGCAGGCTGTCGTAGACCGCGCGCGGCATCGCGCCGAGCGAGTTGTTGATCAGGTACGTGCATGTGCTGAGGATGGGAAATTCCTCGCGCCAGGCGAGCAGCGGATCGTCGTGCTGGGGAGTCGTGGAAGTCATCGCGTACCGTCCTCGCAGGGCCGCCGGGAGTCATGCGGCGGCTGGGTTTGGCAAAATAGATGTATCATCCGATTATTCCACAGACAACCGTGCATCTCAAACCCACACAAGGAGCGGACCATGCAGCTAGGGCTGGGGCTTTACCGGCACATGCTCACGCCGGAGAACTTTCGCTTCGCGCGGCAGGCGGGCGCCAGCGCGATCGTCGCGCACCTGTGCGACTATTTCGCTGAGGGGCCGCGCATCCCGACCACAGGCGAGCAGGGATGGGGCCAGGCCGGGCGCGGGCTGGAGATCTGGGAGCCGGAAAACCTGCACGCGCTGAAACAGTCGGTCGAGGCCGAAGGGCTGACGCTGGCGGCGGTCGAAAACCTCGACCCGATGCTGTGGTACGACGTGCTGCTCGACGGGCCGCGCAAGGCGGAGCAGCTTGAAACGGTCAAGCGGATCATCCGCTCGTTCGGCGAGGTCGGTATCCCGATCCTCGGCTACAACTTCAGCATCGCGGGTGTGTGGGGGCACGTCGAAGGACCGTACGCGCGCGGTGGTGCGGAAACGGTCGCTTTCCTCGGCCCGGATGGCCCTGCCGAGACGCCGATTCCGAATGGCATGGTGTGGAACATGATCTACGACGCCAGCGCCCCGCCCGGCGAGCCGCTGACGGTCACGGCGGAGCAGCTCTGGCAGCGGCTGGACGATTTTCTGGCGGCGGTGTTGCCGGTTGCGGAAGAGGCGGGCGTGCAGCTCGCGCTGCATCCCGACGATCCGCCCATGCCGACGCTGCGCGGGACGGCGCGTCTCGTCTATCAGCCGTCGCTCTACCAGAAGCTGCTCGATATGCGCCCCAGCCCGTCGAACAAGCTGGAGTTTTGCATCGGCTCATTGGCGGAGATGTCTGAGGGGGATATTTACGAGGTAGTGGACACCTACAGCCGCCAGAATGCGCTCGCCTACGTGCATTTCCGCAACGTGCGCGGCAAGGTGCCGCGTTACTACGAGGTGTTTCTTGACGAGGGCGACGTGGACATGCTGCGCGTGATCCGCATCCTGCACGATAATGGCTACGACGGCGTGCTGATCCCGGATCACACCCCCCAGATGGCGTGCGCCGCGCCGTGGCATGCGGGGATGGCGTTCGCACTGGGCTACATGCGTGCCGCAATTCAGGCGTGCGGGTAGCCGGTCATATCACGGAACGCAGCACCAGATAGAGCAGCCCTGCAACCAGCGCCGAGG
>CBINGT010000396.1:0-3865 GCA_966250245.1 uncultured Anaerolineae bacterium | reverse complement strand
ACGGCGACGGAAAGTTCTGGACCGAACTCGTCGTGCGCGCCCGCTCGCCGGAGGCGCTGGAAGCCGCCCGCGCCGAAGTGGAGGCGATGGTCCGCGAACTCGCCAGCGGGGGCTGAGCGGGAACCGCACCACGGAAAAGACGTTTTCGGACAGCGGTCCGTGCTATGATGCCGGCATGCGATCACCGAGGGAGAGAGCCATGTCGTTCAAGACCATCGTTGCCATCCTTCAAAGCGAGCGCGACGCCTCGCGCGTGCTCGATTGCGCGCTGCCGCTGACCCAGCAGTTCGACGCGCATCTGATCGGCGTTCACGCGGAGGCCATGCCGGTGCCCTATACTTCCGCCAGCGGCTTTCCGGACACGGAATTCCTGCAAGTGTCGGCGGACCTCAACAAGGAACGGGCCGGCAAGCTGAAAGCGGCGTTCACGCAGCGGGTCGCGCAGGAGTTGGCGCAGCATCCCCGGCTGGTGCTGATCTGCGGGCGCTACGAGGGCGGCGATGAACGTGTGCGCCAGACGGTGGTGACCGACGAGATCAGCATTGGCGACTACGTGCTGACCGGCGGCGAGCTGGCGGCGATGGTGATCGTGGATGCGGTGGCGCGGCTCATCCCCGGCGTGCTGGGCGCGCGTTGGGGCGCGGAAGAGGACTCGCACGCGATGGGGCTGCTCGAATATCCGCACTACACACGCCCGCCGGAATATCGCGGGCTGAAGGTTCCGGACGTGTTGCTGGCGGGCGATCACGAAGCGGTCGATCGCTGGCGCCGCCGCGAGGCGATTCGCCGGACGTGGCGCCGCCGTCCCGATTTGCTTCTGGCGGCGGATCTGTCGGCTGAAGAACGTTGGTTCCTGGCGGAGCTAGCCGAGCAGGACGCGCCGATGTTGGTGTAACAGTTAGCGGTCAGCAGTTAGTGGTTAGCAGCAGTGCAGCCGCTCGCCCGCTATTCGCTGCTATTTGTCCGCTTCAGCGCGGCGAGCGTGGCTTGCTCGTCCTGCCAGGCGGGCATACTCTGCCAGGCGCGGCGCAACGCTTCGAGCCGTGGATAGCCGTCGGCGTATTCGTCGGCCCATTCCTGCGCGAAATCTCCACGCCGGATGTTGTCGAGCACGCCTTCCATCTGCCGGGTGAGCTTCACTTCCTTGAACCGCGCAAACCGCGAGAGCGTCCCGTACTGGCTGGTGAGAGAGTGTGCTTGCATGCTGGCGAGACTGCCGCGCTCCGCCCACTTCGAGACGATATACCCAAGCTCTCCCGAAAGGTACAGACTCTGGTAAATCGCTTCGCGTGGAAACCCCTCTCGATTCAACACTTCTATAGCAGTTTGTAGTACACTATGGAGTGCAGGTAGGACGGCCTGCTGCGAAAACAAATCCAGCTCCGCTTCCTGCTGAAAGGTCAGTTCGATGGCGCCCTGATGTAGCGCGCCTAACGCTTTGGCGGCCGCCAGCACGCGCGGCCATGCTTGCCCGGACGCGTCCTGAGCGACGGCGACGAAGCTCGGGAAGCCGGTTCCGGCCACATATCCCTCACGCACGCCCTCAGCAGTTGATTGCGGGGCAACCAGTACAACATCAACGAATGGAGGCGGTTCGATCAGGCCAAACGCAATATTGTAGCCGGAGGCAAAGACCAGCGTGTCGCCGCGCTTCAGGCCAGGAGCGATCTGGGTAAGGTAAATCTGCGGCGCCAGCTCGTCGGGGACCATGTAAAATAGCATGTCGGCTCGCTGCGCGGCTTCATCGAGGCGCAGCACCTCGAAGCCATCGTTGTACGCCTGGGCGGCATACTCGTCGTCGCGATTCCCGATGATCACCGGGAAGGCGCTATCGCGCAGGTTCAGCGCGAGCGAGCGACCCATCTTGCCATAGCCGAGCACCGCGATGGTGCGGTCCATGAGCAGGCCGAGGTTTGCGTCAGCGTCGTGATAGATGACCGTCATAGGGCTTGCTGATTCCCCCTTCACGTGTGAGCGGATTGAGGACGTTTCGGCGGTAAGTGCGCGCATTCTACCGTGATCGATGGCGTGTGTCTAACCGGAAACAAACCGCCGGAGACACGAAACCTTCCACACGTGAGTGCGTATACAAGCATAGCAGGGGACGACAACATCTGTCGGCCAGGGTAGGGTAGACACTCGTGAGTCAAGAACCTGATTCTCTGTGGGTGGAGCAGACACTCGCAGGCGATCAAGAGGCGTTCGGAGAATTGGTACTGCGCTACGAGCGCGATGTGTTCAACTTGACGTACCGCATGTTGGGCAATCGCGGAGAAGCGGAAGACGCGGCCCAGGAAACCTTCCTGCGCGCGTATGCCAATCTCGACCGCTATGATCCGGCGCGCTCGTTTAAGACGTGGCTGCTGTCGATTGCGTCTAATCACTGCATCGACCGCATCCGGCGCCGGCGCTTGACGTGGCTGTCTTTAGAAGAGCCGCTGCCGCCGCATCCGGCGCTGACCAGCGATACGCCCGGCCCGGAAGAAGCGACGCTCGACGCCGAGCGTAGCGCGGCCGTGCAGGCGTTGCTGGAAGACCTCAGCCCGGATTACCGGGTGGCGGTGGTTTTGCGGTACTGGTATGACTACTCGTACGCAGAGATTGCGGAGATGCTCGGCACGACCGAGAGCGCAATCAAGAGTCGACTGTTCCGGGCGCGGCAGGCTCTCGCGCAACAGCTTGAGGACCGCCCGCTGTCGGCACTCAATCCCGCGTTGGAAGGTTCATAATGGAAAACGATAAGAGTAACCACGCACACCAGATGAGCGAGGCGGCGCAGCCCGATCCGGTCGAACACGACCTGGAAGCGGTGCGCGCGCGGCTTGGCGGGCATGCGTCTGAGCCGCGGGTAAACGAGAAGCGCATCCGGCAGGTGGAAATGCTGCTCCGCACCGCGCCAATGGAGTCACCGTCGGCGGGATTCCACGCGCGCGTGATGGCAGCGATCGCGGCGATGACGTTCCCGCATATGCTCAACCGCCGCCTGAGCCTCAGTCTGGCGCTGGCGCTGGCCGTGGCGACGGCCGTCGCACTGCCGCTGCTGGTATACGGCATCGTGGCGCTATTCAGCGTGCTGGCCGATCCGGCTGCGTTGCACGAGGCGACGACGTTCGCCGCCTCGACGATCGGCTCGGCGTTCGGGCTGGTGTCCGACTACGCCGCGCGCGTTGAGTCGCTGGTCGACGACATGCCGATGGTTCCGGCGCTGGTGACGACGTCGATCCCGCTGGCGATGCTAGTGGCGTGGGCTGTTTGGTATTTGCTGGGCGGGCCGCGCTGGCTGCTTCAGCGTGTCGCGGCCGCCTGATGATTGCGGCGGCCCTCGGCCGTCCGTAGGAAGCGAAGAGTCGGGTATGGTGGGACGCAATCGTTCGGCCGCCAGGCGTGTGTTCTGGCTGGCGCCGCTCGCAATCGGGCTGGCGCTGCTGGCGGGGTGCTCGTTTGAGAGCGACCAGCTTGGCGGATTCCGGTTTGACGACAACTATCACCTGCGCAGTGGCGAGCGCCTTGAAGGCGATCAGGTGTGGGTCGGCAGCCGCCTGATGTTTGACGAAGGCAGCGCTGTGAACGGCAGTATCACCATGATCGGGGACGAGGTGATCGCAGGCGGGCTGGTCAGCGGCGATCTCACGGTGATTGCCCGTGACTTTACGCTGGACAGTGCCGCGCGCGTAGACGGCAATCTAACCTACTGCACGGACCGCGCGACGATCCGCGAGGGGGCGCAGGTTGCCGGGGAGCAGCGCGAGGAGTGCGCCGATAAGCGCCAGGGGTTGGAACGCTTTGTCGGCGCTGGTGCGGATCGGTGGGATCCCGGTTTCGTGGCGCGCCTGGCCGGGGCGGTAGGCCGCGCGTTCTTCCTGGG
>CBINGT010000395.1:0-3869 GCA_966250245.1 uncultured Anaerolineae bacterium | reverse complement strand
CGTGGGCCAGGGGGACCGGATGCTCGCCGCCAGCAGGTCAACCGCCGCGGCGAGGTCGCGCAGATCGACAGTTTCAAGCGGCGCGTGCTTGGCGCGCATCGGCAGGCCGATCAGCGCGCTCGGAATGGCAAGCGGAAGCGTCACACGGGCGTCGCTCATCAGGCCGCGCACGGCGTCTTGCTGCACAGCGATCCCTTCACGCGCCGCGACCGCCGCCAGATGCGCCCGCAGGCCGGGATGCGCGTGCCAACCGTTCAACCCGCTGGTGTACAGAAATGACGTCAGCACCGGCCCGCCGCCCAGCCGCACCGCGCCGCGACTCTGCGTCTCCGGCGTGTCGTAGCTGACGGTCCCATCCACAAACAGCGCGATATCGGGCCGCACCTCGGCCAGCGCGTGATAGGCCCCGGCGCAGGTGGTTTCTTCCTGCGCGCTGGCGATCAGCGTCACGGCGCACGGAGGTGGATCGGCGTGCAGGCGAGCGGCCAGCGCCAGCAGAACCGCACATCCCGCCCGATTGTCGAGGTACGGACTGGCGAGCAGCGTATCGCTCAGCGAGATGATCTGCGGAGCGTAGGTGATGGGCGTGGTGACGGGGATCGACGCGGCAAGCGCTGGAGCCACCTCGACCGCCAGATCGTCGAGCGAGGGCGCGCCGTCGCCGGACTGCGCGAGGTGTTGCGAGCGCACGCCGATCACGCCGGGATGCTCCCCGACGCGCACCGCCGCGCCCGGCAGCGCCTTCACGTTGACACCGCCGACCGCCACGACACGCAGGAACCCGGCAGGGTCCGCCCGCTTGACCAGGAAGCCGACCGTGTCGCTGTGCGCGACCACCGCCACATGCGGCGCACCCTCTGCCGGACCGAAGCGCGCGCTCACATTCGCCAGCGCGTCGATCGTTACGCTGTCCGCCAGCGGAGCGAGCCGGTCCACCAGGGCGCGCGCAATGGCGTCCTCATGGCCCGAAATGCCGGGAATCGCGGTCAGCTCGGCGAGAGTAGATCGCCACGCTGCCCAGTCAGGGGATGCGCTCGTCACTCGGCACTCCATCGGAATAGGCACTTCAGACAATTACCAAAGCAATCCGCGCGCCTATCCGGCGCGCGAAAGCTCACATCTGCGGGCGAATCCGCCGCTTACGCCAGGGCGCGACGGAACTGCTGGTAAACGCCCTCGACATCGACTCCGGTCACAACGTCAACATTCGGATCGCAACCGCCAAGGCCCATGTGGTCGAGCACGGTCTGGCCGCGCGTCAGCCGCCCCTGAAGCTCGACCGAGACGTGCAGGCGCTCGCAGGCCGTGATCAGCCGGGGGTCGAGCGTGATCGCCATCGCCAGCGGGTCCGGCAGCAGATAGCCCGGGACCTGATGGAACTGGCGCAGGAACGCAATCGTCGGACCGGTGATCGCGCCGAAGAACGAGGCGCGCGGCGTGCCCATCCGGGCGAGCGATTCGTACTGCTCCCAGCTAAAGCTGTGCTTGAGCGTCGTCTCCCACGACAGCATGGTCGAGAGGGGAAACGCATCGAGCACGATCTGCGTCGCTTCCGGGTCGCAAAAGGCGTTGAACTCGGCGGAGAGGTTGCGCGTGTTGCCGATGGCGGAGATCGTGCCGCCCATAAAGACAAGCGCCTTCACCTTCTGCGGGAAGGCTGGGTCCAACCGGCAGGCGAGCGCAATATTGGTCAGCGGCCCCAGCGCGATGATCGTGATCTCGCCCGGCGCTTCATCGACCAGCCGCAACAGCGCGATCGCCGCAGGCTCCGGCTCGACCCGCCCCGCCGGACGGCGGTCGCCACGATAGCCGCCCAGGCCGTCCGTGCCGTGAACCTGCTCTTCCGGCGACCAGAAGCCGGGGACCAGCGGTTGCTCCGCCCCGCGATAGACCGGGACACGCGCGCGCAGCACGTCCAGAACAGTAAATACATTCGGGACAACTTTATCTACGTGTACGTTGCCCGTGACCGTGGTGATGGCCTCAACGCTCACGTCCGCCCGCGCGAGTGCGAGCATCAACGCCTGCGCGTCGTCGACTCCAGCGTCAGTATCGATAATAAGTCGCACAGAACTCGCCTTTCAACTGCCCATACTGAGGCGTCAATACCTAGATGGGGAACTAATAAGTTCGTTGAACACCCCCTACAATGGGGCTACTATACCACTTGAGCAGAGGGCGGAGCAAATCGCCCAGGCAAAATGGTAAAACGTTTCACAAGCGAGAATTACGACATCGAAAGGGTACCGTAATCTCTTTAACATTGCTTGACGCCCCCTTTTTGTCGCGCTATAGTTTTGGTTACTTTGCGGATAGTAAAGTACCCACTTTAGGAGAAAACTATGTCTCGCTCGAAGTTTTTGTCCGCAGCACTTCTCATCGCCCTCACAATCACTACACTGATCGGGATCCCGGCCGTCACGGCGCAGGATGAGCCGCTTCGGATCGTCAACGTCGTCAACGGCACGCTGGGCGACAAGTCGTTCTTCGACTCAGCACAGCGCGGTTTGGACCGGCTAATCGAGGATGGGTATAACGTCGAAGTCAACACGATTGAGCTCGGCGTCGACCCGGCGAACTGGGAGAGCGGTCTTGCGGACGCAATGGCCGACACCGATTCGTACGACGTCCTGATCGTCGGCACTTTCCAGATGGGCGAGTTCCTGGCCCAGCGCGTGCATCTCTATCCGGACAAGTTCTTCATCATGTACGACGACGCGGTGCAGTACGACAACCCCGAAATGTGCTTCGAGGGCTGCACCAACGTCTACTCGGTGACCTACGCCCAGAACGAAGGCTCGTTCCTGGCAGGCGTCTATGCGGGCGCGATCACCATCAGCGACCTTGAGGGCATCAACCCAGAGCCCATCATCGGCGCCATCGGCGGGCAGGACATCCCGGTCATCAATGACTTCATCATCGGCTACGAGCAGGGCGCGTGCCTGGTGAACCCTGAGACGACGCTTCTCGTCCAGTACGCGGGCGGCTGGTTCGACCCGGCCGAGGGTAAGGAAATCGCGCTGGCGATGTACGAGCAGCAGGCGGACATCGTCTTCCAGATCGCGGGCGGCACCGGCGCGGGCGTCTTTGAGGCGGCCGATGAGCAGGGCAAGTACGCGATCGGCGTGGACTCTGACCAGGCTACGATCATCGCGGAAACCAACCCGGATCAGGCTCAGCGCATCCTCACCAGCATGATGAAGAACGTCGACAACTCGCTCTACCGCGCGATTGACCTGCACCTGAAGGGCGAGTTGCCCTACGGTCAGGCGGAAGTTCTCGGTATCGCTGAGGGCGGTGTTGGCCTGGCTGAGAATGACATCTACGAAGACAACACGCCCGAGTGGATCCTGGACCTGGTTGACGCAGTGGCGGACGCCGTGGACGAGGGCGAGATTCAGATTGCGACGGTCTTCGAGGATCGCGTCGATCTCGGCTACGTGCTGGGCACGGTCGGCCAGGGCTGCGAAGCGATGCCCGAAACCGACTTCGACGTGTCGGAGTTCCTTCCCGAGTAGTAGCAACTGAACCACACTTCAGGGGTGAGCGGCTCGCTCACCCCTGATTCTATGGGATCGTCAAGACCTTTCAAGAACAACAGTTGCTTAAAGTGGCTGGAAATCTTTTTATCAGCTTCAGGTATCAGTATCGTTTGATCGACCGAACTGCCATCATCAGACAACGCACGGTTACGACATTATGTTCCCTCATTTTTCTCCACCTTGGCCCTCAGGGGCGCAATCCCAATTGACCTCTTTACCGGGCATCTCGCTCGGGCGAGTAAGTGGGAAGAATCTGCATGGCCCTTATTGAAGCAATCGACATCGTCAAAGTCTATCCGAACGGCGTGCTGGCGAACGACTGTATCG
>CBINGT010000394.1:0-3876 GCA_966250245.1 uncultured Anaerolineae bacterium | reverse complement strand
CGCGGCCGGTGACCCCCTTCTCGGCCATGATCCTCTCCTCCGGCTCGCTGAGCATGTGCGGCTGGTAGAGGCGCGCGACTTCCAGCCAGTGGCGGTAGCGCGCGGTTTCCGGCGACTCGATCAGGCGCTGGGCGACGTCGTCCGGCGTGTTGACCCACTCCAGCGTGAAGAATACGAGCTTCTGCTCAAGCTGCGCCGACCACTCGGTCGCCTTCTGAAGCAGCGCGCCGTATTGCGGGTTGGCGGTGTCGGTGGACCAGATCAGGTGCGCGAACGACCCGACTTTGGTCGCCAGTTCGATGATCTGCTCGTAGCGGGCGACGGCTTCGGCCAGCGCATCCGGCGACAGCGTCGCTATTTTGCCGCGATAATCGCGCTCCAGGGCGGCCGCCGCGTCGTCCGCGCGCTGCATATCCCCGGCGATGGCGGGATCGTCTACCCCGCTGTAGAGGTCGCTGAGGTCCCACGCGACCTGTTCGGCTCCGGTGAGTTGGGTTTCTTCCGCTTGCATGGTGTGCTCCTTGGCAAAGCTAGTAGCGGTTAGCAATTAGCGATTAGCAGCTAGCAGTTAGCGGTTAGCCAAAAGCGAAGGCAAAGCGGTTGGCTGGCGCTATGGGGCTGATCGAAGGGTTCGATTTTTCCCTCACTCTACATCCCTCTCCCGGTGCGCTTCGCTTCGGGAGGGGACTTGGGCGGCGGGGCTTGCCCCTCTCCCCGTGCGGCGCGCCCGCTTTCCTCTACTCCCTACTCCCGACTGCCCACTCCCCGCTCTTTGGCTAATCGCTAACTGCTAACCGCTCATCGCTGAAGATAACAAAAACGTGCGCCGAACGCACGAACACGTCACAATAGACGCCGGGCTACAATGTGACACACGTGTTTCTTGCGGCACGAAGGAGACAGCACGATGAATTACCGTGAACTGGGACGCACCGGCTGGATGGTGTCGGAAATCAGCTTTGGTGCGTGGGCCATCGGGAGCGCATGGGGCGAAGTGGACGATCGCGATTCGATCGCCGCGCTCCACCGCGCGATTGACCTGGGCGTTAACTTCATCGACACCGCCGACGTCTACGGCGACGGGCACAGCGAGCGGCTGATCGCACAGGTGCTCAAGGAGCGACCGGAAGCGGTCCGCGTGGCGACGAAAGCCGGGCGGCGGCTCGATCCGCACGTGGCGGACGGCTACACCGCCGAAAACCTGACCCGCTTCGTCGAGCGCAGCCTCAAGAACCTCGACACCGAGGCAATCGATCTGCTCCAGCTTCACTGCCCGCCAACCGAGGTCTACTACCGGCCTGAGGTGTTTGGCGAGCTGGACGATCTGGTGCAGGCGGGGAAGATCCTGCACTATGGCGTCAGTGTGGAAAAGGTCGAGGAAGCGCTCAAGGCGATTGAGTATCCGAACGTCAAGACGGTGCAGATCATCTTCAACATGTTCCGTCACCGTCCGGCGGAGCTGTTCTTCCGCGAGGCGAAGGCGCGCCGGGTGGGCGTGATTGTGCGCGTGCCACTGGCGAGCGGCCTGCTGACCGGCAAGATGACGCGCGAGACGGCCTTCTCGCCCGACGACCACCGCCAGTTCAACCGCCAGGGCGAGTCGTTCGACCGGGGCGAGACGTTTTCCGGCGTGGACTACGAGACAGGGCTGGAAGCAGTCGAGGCGCTGCGCAAGCTGGTGCCGGAAGGCGCGACGATGGCGCAGCTCGCGCTACGGTGGATTCTGATGTTCGACGCGGTGTCGTGCACCATCCCCGGCGCGAAGCGTCCCGCCCAGGTGGAAGACAACATCGCCGCGGCGGACCTGCCCGAGCTCAGCGAGAAGGATATGGCGTACGTGCGGCAGGTGTACGACGCGTACATCCGCGACCAGGTGCATCACCGGTGGTAAAGAGCAGCGGTTAGCGATTAGCCGTTAGCGGTTAGCAAGAGCAAAAACAGCTAAGAGCAGCCAGAAGCAGCGAGGGGGGCTGTAATCCTTCGCTGCTTTTGCTATTAGTGGTACTTCTCCCTATGTATACCGCCCTTGCGCGGACCTTTCAGTATACATATGCTAATCACTTAACAGAGTTCTTGTGGAAAAGCGAGCACGCATTTGAATTTCCCAGGAGAGTCTTACTATGGGCCGGTTCCCAGTGCTGTATGTATACAAGTATCTTCTCTACGTCATCGCCGCGATTCTGATCATCATCGGGGCACTCGTAGCGTACGAAGCGGCAAAATCACCCTGGCTTGGGTTCAGATGGAGATCGTTTTTTGCGACATTTGTCCCCTTCTTTGGGGTTGCATTTCTCCTAACTGTCAGCGCTGAAGTGATACAGCTAGGTCTCGCCATCGAGGACCATCTGTTTAAGATGCGCCAAATGTTTTCATGGACCGTGGCGCAGCAAAAGCAGATTCAGAGTGGAACGCACTCAGGTAGGCCGGGCTCACAGACTACTTCGGCACAACATCAAGACCGCTAGCAGTGAGAACGGCACGGTCGCATGTTCGCGAGCTGTGTGCTGCATGTGGGTGAGCGTGTAGGGGCGGAGCAAGCTCCGCCCGGGGAAAAGCCCCCCATCCCCCAACCCCTTCCCCCACAAGGAGGGAAGGGGCGCAAAGCAGCGTTGCGTTGGTGTTGCCCCGCCCTCTTGATGGGGGAGGGGCGGCTCGCGCGGAGCGCGTGCGGGGCGGGGGGAATACAAGAACTCGGCGGGCGGGCGAGAGTGTCCGCCCGTGATGTTTGTTGCGCTTAGCTGGCGCTGGCGGCGCCTAGCTGCTCCGCCACATACGCCGCGTCTTCGGCGATACCGATCAGCACGCCGGATTTGCGGCTGTGCAGCATGTGCATGCCCAGGAAGTACAGTCCAGGGAACGCGGTGACGCCGCGCTGAGTCACCGGGAAACCGGTTTCGTCGAACACCGGCAGCTTCACCCACGAATAGTCGCAGGCGTAGCCGCACGCCCAGATGACGTTCGTGATGCCCGCCGCCTTGAGGTCCACGCGGGGACGTTCTGGCAGGGCGTACGCGTCGCGCAGAATCTCTGGGCGCTCGTCGGGCGCGTCGAGCCCGTGCGCGGCAATATGCGCGTCGATGCGCTGCAACATCTTCGCCTCGAGCGCATCCGCCCCCGCGACATTCGCCTGCAAGTCCTCGGCGAAATGCATCACCCCGCCCGATGCGGCGGACGCGCGTCCGACCAATGTCACGCCGTCGCGCGCGAACTGGTGCAGGTTCAGCGTGTGGCCGCCGCGCGTGCCTGAGACGTGCGGCAGGGCGACATTGCGCGCCTGGGGCGGCAGCGGCGGGACCGTTTCGTCCCAGAAGCCGATCTCGTTCAGCCACCACGCGATATCCTTGCCCCGATAGCGGCGCGGGAACCGGCCCGCCGTGCCGACGCTCAGGAAGACATCTCGCCCGGCCAGGTAAAGCTCCTCGGCGATCTGGCAGCCAGATTGGCCCGTCCCGATGACCAGCACGCCGCCCGGTTGAATCTGATCGGGATTGCGATAGCGCGAGGAATGTAGTTGGAGCACGCTTCGGGGCAGCTCGGCGGCGTACGGGGGGAACTTCGGCGCCTGGTAGCTGCCGGTCGCCACGACGACGTTCGCGGCGGTCAGCGTGTCGCCGTTCGCCCGAACGCGATAGCCACGCTCATCCGGCTCGACCGAGGTCACGTCCACGCCGAACTGCACCGGCAAGTCGAAACGCTGCACGTAGTCCTCGAAGCGGCGCACGACCTCGGCGCGCGGCATGTAGCCATCCGGATCGGGGCCGTCATACTCGGCGCCCGGCATACGGAAATACCAGTTCGGCGAGACGAGCGTGAACGAGTCCCAGCGTTCATTGCGCCAGGTGTGAGCGGGTTGCGCCGCGCGTTCGAGGACGATAT
>CBINGT010000393.1:0-3877 GCA_966250245.1 uncultured Anaerolineae bacterium | reverse complement strand
CCAGGATTTGATATGGCGCTGTACTTTCAGGTACATTCTTAAGCGAATTATTGGTTGTCGCTAACCGCTAACTGCTCACCGCTAATCGCTGCTTTTGCGCACACCGATCTCACGAAGGACGGCGCACATGCCCGACAGCACAATTCCCTTACCCGTGGTAAAGCGCATCGCCCTCATCGCGCACGACGACCGCAAGGCGGACCTGCTCGATTGGGCGCAATATAACCGCGACACGCTCAGCCGGCACAAGCTCTTTGGCACCGGCACCACCGGCACGATCCTCAAGAAGGAACTCGGCCTCGACGTCCACACCTACATGAGCGGTCCGCTCGGTGGGGACCAGCAGATCGGCGCGCAGATCGCCGAGGGCGGCATCGACTTCCTGATCTTCTTCTGGGATCCGCTCCAGCTTCACCCGCACGACCCGGACGTGCGCGCCCTGCTGCGCGTCGCCACCCTGCAAAACATCCCGATCGCCACCAACCGCGCCACCGCCGACTTCCTGATCAGCTCGCCGCTGATGGGCGCCGTCTACGAGCGGAAGGTGTACGACTGGTCCGGTCGGCTCAAGCGCGAGCGTGTCCTTGAGGCGATCCACCTGCCGGGCAGCGAAGAATGACCGCCGCGTCCGCTTCCCCCGACTCTCCGGTCGACACGGCAGAGCCGGTCCAGCGACTCTCGCGTGAGGAGCTCAGCGACCTGGTCGAGATTATGCTCCAGGTTGGCGAGGCGATGCTCGAATCCGGCGCCGCCGCGCTCCGCACCGAGCAAACGATGGCGCAGATCGGCCTGGGCCTGGGCGCTGATCGTGTCGAGGTGTACGTCACTCCCACCGGAATCATCGCTACCGCCGTCAGCGGGAACGAACAGCGCACCCGTGTTGGGGCGGCTGGCCCGCTTGGCGTCGACATGGCGAAGATCGGCGATCTCAACCAGCTTTCGCGCCATATCGCGCTGCTCGGCGGCTCACTTCCCGCTGCCCGGCGCCAGCTTGCCGCCATCCATGCCAGGCCACGCCGCCAGCCCGCCTGGGTGACGATCCCCGCCGTAGGGGTAGCCTGCGCCTCGTTCGCGCAGATTCTCGGCGGCGAGTGGATCGAGTTCGCCGCTGCGGGCGTCGGCGCCGCCACCGCGCAGGCCGTCCGGCTGATGCTCGGCAGGCTGCGCGTCAACGCCTTCGCATTGACCGTCGTCTGCTCGTTCGTCGCCGCGCTGATCGCCGCGATCCTATGTCAGTTGCTCGACGCGCCACGCCCCCAGCACGCGCTCGCCGCATCCGTCCTGCTGATGGTCCCTGGCGTGCCGCTGATCACGTCCGTCCTCGACTTCAGCAGCAACGACCTCGTCTCCGGCGTCGCGCGCGGCGCGCTTGCCTTCCTGCTATCGCTGAGCATCGGCATCGGTGTGGTGATGGCGCTCTGGCTCTCTGGCTTGCAGGTGCTCCCATGAACATTGGCGGCTTGCTCGAACAGGGTTTCTGGGCGTTTGTGGCGACCACCGGATTCGCCGTGCTGTTCAACGTCCCGACGCGGATGCTGGCGGTTTCCGGCTTCACCGGCGCGATGGGCCTGATGTGGCGCAACGCGCTGCTCGAAGCAGGGATCCACTCCGTCGCGGCGACCTTCGGCGGCGCGCTGATCGTCGGCCTGCTCGGCTATACGCAGGCGCGCTTCTTCCACCAGCCGCGCCTGGTCTTCACCGTGAACGGCATCGTCCCTATGATCCCCGGCGTCCCCGCCTTCCAGACGATGGTCTACTTCGTGCGCGGCGACATCAACGCCGGGCTGGAGTCGGCGGTCGTAGCCTTTCTGCTGATCGGCGCGATCGCGTTCGGCTTGGTCACCGCCCGCATGCTGCTCACCCTCGGCGAGACGCTCACCCCAGCCAACCCCCGGCGCGGGACCTGGCTCCGCGAACACGCCCGCCGCGACCTAAACGCCGACAGCTCCTAAGCTCTCCGTTTTCGCTAACCGCTAACTGCTAACCGCTAATCGCTGCTCTCTCCACTGGCGCGTGTCGCCAATTCCGCCCATAATGACCGCCGATTCATCTCACCATGGAGAGTGCCCGATGCATCGTCAGGTGTGGATCGTTCTGTTGTTCGTGCTGACGCTCGCGCTCGCCGCCTGCGGCGACGAAGCCGACCCCACGCCCTCCGCCGAAAACACCGCCCCGGCGGAAAACGCGCCCGCCGCGACTGAGGACGCGCCCGCCGAAGCCGCCGCGCCGGACAGCGTCGCCACCGAAGAAGCCACGCCTGAAAGCGTCGAGCCAGACTTCAACCCCATCCCGCCGGGCCTGCACGCGCGCTCTGGCCTGACGGTCGTCCGCTCGACCGAGTACGCCGAAAACGGCACCGGCGCGTACTTCGCCGAGCTGCGCAATGACACCGGCGAAACGCTGCGCTCGGTTGGCGGCTCCATCGACCTGCTCGACGCCGAAAACCTGCGCCTGCGCGCCGTCTCCCTCTCTACCCTGCTGAGCGACATCCCGCCCGGCGCCAGCTTCTTCATCGGCGAAACCTTCTCGCTCCCTCAGGGCTATGAGGGTTCGGCCATCTGGCTTGACTACACGACCGCCGATGTCCCGGCGCTCGACGCACACTTCGACCTGCCCGTGACCATCGAGACGCATGGCCCCGGCGAGTCCGCGCCCTACACCGCACGCGGCACCGTCGAGAACACCACCGGCAAACCCCTTGTCTTCTGGGTGCTGACGCTCGCCGCGCTCGATACGGACGACAACATTATCGGCCTCGCCCACGCCGTCGTGACGCCTGACGCATCCGGCAATGACTGGCCCGCCGGAACGTCCGCCACCTTCGAGGCGACCTTCTCGGCGCTCGCAGGCGAGCCCGCGTCGGTCACGTCCGTCGCCGCCTCCGCCACCGGCTACGCCATGCCAGATTAGAAACCGGGCGCTTGCGCGCCCGGTCAGTGTGTGGCGCTCACCGCGCCCGCCTTTTCCCCTCTCCGCGTACGGAGAGGGGCCAGGGGTGAGGTTGCTCTGATGTGTCGTGTCTACGGGCGGAGCTTGCTCCGCCCCTACCACTCCCCACTCCCTACTCCCCGCTTTTCGCTAACCGCTAATCGCTACAAAAAATCCGTGTGGGCCTGCCACACGGATGTGTCTCGTTGCTAGGAGTGCCGCCTGGCGCGGCGAAGGGTTACGCCTGGTCAGTTTCGGGACCGCTCTCGTCCTGCGTGGGGTCGAGCACGTTCTCGCGGTTCTCGCCCCCCGTGCTGCTGTCGACGCGCTCTTCGGCAGGGCGAGTCGTGGTCGCGATCACGACCCGGCGTAGATTGTCACGGTCCAGGCTGGTGCGGCGGATGCCTTCACCGCCGCGTGGCGCAAGTTCCTCGCGCTCGACCAGGGCAAGCGGTGCCATCTCCCCGGTGCTGCAGCGCGGATCATGGGACGGCTCGATCGCGGGCAGCATCCCGTCGGGCGTTTCACCGTGGTGAGTCTCGACGTTCAGGTCCTCTTCCCGGAGCTTATTCGGCCCTGGTCCCTCACGGCGCTTCACAGTTTTCCTCCTGCCCCACTGTACTACCGGTATTGTGACGCGTTTACCCCGGAATTTCAACCGGTTTCCGAGCATTTTCAGAAAGAATTTATACTCTTTATACGGACACTACCCCATTGCCGGATTGCGCCCCGCCGCCTGCTCTCAGACGACTTCCCAACGCTTTCCCTGCGACGGGAAACAGCCGCAAAATGTTCACTAACATGAACGCACGTTCCGGCCTTCTGTCACACGCCCGGCGCGTCGTCGAGCGACTTCTTTTAACGCCCGATGTGCAGCGTGCCCCCCGCCGCCGCAACGATCGCCGCAGCCCACGCCGCCGCCCGCGCCAACCGGAAGCCAACCACGTCG
>CBINGT010000392.1:0-3889 GCA_966250245.1 uncultured Anaerolineae bacterium | reverse complement strand
AGGCGCAGATCCCGCAGATGCGGCTGGTGATGTGCGACGCCTGCAGATAGGGCCGCCCGCGCAGCATCGCCTCGAAGAAGCGCGGCGTCTCGACGATCTCCAGCTCGCAGCGTTCGAGCGAGCCGTCGCGCACGTCGACCACGATGTTCCCGTGCCCCTCGACGCGCGTCACATGGTGAACGTTGATGCGAACCTCTTTACCGTTTCCGGTCACACCATCGGGCCGGGTTGTTTTCTTAGTCATCGAGTCAGGTCTCCTTGGGTGCGGCAAACGTGGACGAAGGGAATGATTCCGCATCCTTGGCGCGGTGCGCGCCGTTACCATTACCGTTTACGGTGCTCAGCGGAGCGTCGGCGCCCATCTGCGCCAGGGGATAGGCGTTGAACATCGTAAACTGCGCGTCGATCTCGACATCCGTCAGGCCGTGCCCGCGCAGGACGTCACGCATCATGGCGAAGTTCGCTTCGGGCGCGAACCCCCGGCACGCTTCGCAGCCGCTGCCATAGCTTGGGCAGATGGCGTTGCAGCCCGCCCGCGTGATCGGCCCCAGGCACGGCTGGCCGAGATTGTTCAAGCACGCGTTTTCTCTGAGCTTGCACTCAACACACAGCGGATAGTCCGGCAGGCGCGGGGTGCGTCCCTGCAACAGCTTCTGGACCGTCCGCACGAACTCCACGCGGTCGATCGGGCAGCCCGGGATGGCGAAATCCACCTCGATCACGGCGGAAATGGGGCGCGCTGGATAGCTCTCGTACAGGTCGCGCCCGTGCTCGCCGTAGACGTAGGTCTGCACGAATTCGATCGGCCAGCGGTTCTTCATACCGTTGACGCCGCCCAGGTGAGCGCACGAGCCGAGCGCCACCACCAGCTTCGCCCGCTCGCGGATGGCGCGCAGCCGCGCCTCGTCGCTCTCGCGCGTGCACGAGCCTTCGATGAACGCGATCTGGTAGTCTTCGCCCTTCTCGCTCATCGCTTCGCGGAACTGCACGATCTCGACCAGGTCGAGCAGGCCGAGGTGCGTTTGCAGCGCGTCCACGACGGTCAACTGGCAGCCTTCGCAGCTTGTGAAGTCAAAGAATGCAATTTTTGGTTTGGCGGCCATTAGAGCGCCTCCTCAAATGCCAGCGCCTCGGCGTAGGTCCACGAGGGGCCGTCCTGGCATCTATAGCGGTGATTAACCTGGCAGTGCCCGCACTTCCCAACGCCGCACTTCATCCGGCGTTCGAAGCTCATCCAGATCTGGTCGGGCGTCAGACCCTTGCCGAGCAGTTCCATCACCACGAAGCGATACATCACCGGCGGGCCGATGGTGACCGCGATCGTCTGGAAGGGGTTGATCTGGACGCGCGGGAACAGACGCGTGATCACGCCGATGTGACCGACCCAGTTCTCATCCGGCCGGTCGACCGTGACCAGCAACTCGATGTCGTCGCGCTGACGCCAGGCGCGCAGCTCGTCGCGGAACAGGATCTCGGACGGGTTCTTCGCGCCGTAGAGCACGATCAGCCGTCCGTAGTCGGCGCGGTGATCGAGGATTTCGTCAATCAGCGAGCGCGCGGGCGCCATGCCCAGCCCACCCGGCGCGACGAGAATATCCTTGCCCTTGAAGTCCTCGATCGGAAAGCCGCGCCCAAACGGGCCGCGAATCCCAATCTGGTCGCCGGGGCGCACGGTGTTGTGAATGACGCCGGTCAGGTCGCCCGCGTTGCGGATGCACAGCTTGAAGGTTTCGCCCGTGCGGCTCGGCGACGACATGACGCTGATCGGCGCCTCGCCGATGCCCGGCAACGACACCATCACGAACTGGCCGGGCCGCTGGCCGAGGTTCTCCCCGCCAGGCAAGCGAATGGTGTAGACCTTCTCGAAGGCCGTTTCGGTTTTCACGTCCACCACCTGCGCGATCTTCGGCAGGTAGATCGAACCGTGGCCGTTGTTGGACTCGCGGGTCGCGGTCGTGGTGTCGAGAATGGCAGTGTCGGTCATTCTACGCTCCCCCTACCGGTTTCACGTCGATCTGGATCTCGTCATACAGCGCGTTAAACGTTCCGGGGACGGTGATCCCCGCCAGGCACGCGCGCTGGCAGCGACCGCAGCCGGTGCAACCGGTGATGTTGTGCACTTGCTGAATGTACTTGCCTTTGCGCATCATGCGGTGACGCACGCGCGAGGCTTTGCTGGCGCGGAAGTTGTGCCCGCCCGCCACCAGCGCGAACTCGTGAAGCTGGCACGAGTCCCAGATGCGCGCCCGCTCGCCGTCGGTCATGTTCAACTCGACTTCGTCCTGCACGTCGAAGCAGAAGCACGTCGGGCAGACGTTGGTGCACGAGCCGCACGCCAGGCACTTCTCGCCGAGGGTGTCCCACAGGTGCGAGCCGTAGCTGATGGTCATCAGCGAGGGAAGCTGATCTTTCGTCATCTTGAGGCGCAGGCGGAAGTTCGGCCACTTCGCCGACAGCGTCTGGCTCAAGCGGCGGATGTCGTCAGTCGTCGCAAGGTGCGCTTCCCCGTAATCAAGCAGCAGGCGCTCGCCCTTCTCGGTCCGCGCGTCGATCAGGTAGTCGTCGTCGACCGCCGTCATGTGCAGGTCGTAGACCGGCGGCGCGGTAAGCGTTCCCATATCTTTGCAGAACGATGCATCGTCGCACGGGCGCAAGCATTCGATTCCGACAATGACCATCTGCTCGCGTCGCTTCAAGTAATGCTCATCTTTGTAACCTTCGGAAAACACTTTGTCGTACAGCATGATTCCGTGCATGTCGCACGAGTGCACGCCGAAGATGACGGTCGGTTCCACCCCGTCAAAAACGGGTTGTACGTCGAGCCGCCGGGCGCCGTTTTCGCCTGTCTCGCTGTGGAAGCGGAACAGGACTTCACGCTGGGGCAGTAAGTATTTCTTCGGCGGCAGCGTGGTGGTGGGATAGTCCAGCACCATCTCGTCTACCGACCGAATCTCGTCGAAGGCGTAACCGGTCTCCGTACGGACAGGTCCGACCACCCGGAACCCAGTGCGCAGACTTTCGACAAACCCCGGCAGGCGCTCCTTAGGAAGTATGTAGAGGCTCATCGCAAGCTCCATAAACGGTGATACGCTAGCCGATGTGGTATCAATGCGCTGCAGGAAGCAAGTTCCCAGCGTATTAACCCATCGAAAGCCTATCACGTCCTGAGTCAGTGTATAGTGGCGCTTGGCGTGCTATCTACTGCCGGATGGCATATTGTGAAATAAGACACAATACGCTATTCGACGACCGGGGAAGGGGATGGAGAGAGCAGCGGTTAGCGCGGTTAGCGGTTAGCGAATTTTCGGGCAAGAAGCACCTCACCCCCTAGGAAAAGAGGCCGGGGATCAGGGGTGAGGTTCCCTCGGAGCGTGCCCCATTCGCCAGCTTATTTCACGCTGCTATTAGCTGCTCTTGGAGTTTTATAGCTGCTTTATCGCCGCTTTTCGCTGCGCTCAGTACGCGCGCTGGATGAGGAACTCTGCCAGGCGGCGGATGAGCGTTTGCGTCTCGTTGTCGATCCCGGTGCGATCCAGCGCGGCGAGCGCGCGCTCGTAATACGCACGCGCGACGCGATCCGTCTCGGCGGCGGCGCCCACCCGCTCCAGGATCGCCAGAACCGTCGCGATTGCGTCGTCGTCCAGCCGCTCCCGGGTATACAGCGTCTGGAGCGTCGCGCGATCGTCCGGCGACGCCCACTCAAACGCGACCAGCACCGGATACGACTTTTTCTTGTCGCGCAGGTCGTTGGTGGCCGATTTGCCGGTGAGCGTTTCCTCGCCCCAGATGCCCAGCGCATCGTCCCGGATCTGGAAGGCGATCCCCAGGCTGCGCGCGAAGGTGGTGTACGCCTCGATCACCGCCTCGTCGCCGGTCGTCAGCAGCGCGC
>CBINGT010000391.1:0-3892 GCA_966250245.1 uncultured Anaerolineae bacterium | reverse complement strand
AAGAGGTATCGGTCAGCCTGGGGCACGTCGAACCGGCGCGCGTCATGGGCGACAGCGACCGCCTCAAGCAGCTTCTGCTCAATCTGCTGTCTAACGGGATGAAGTACACGCCGCCGGGCGGCAAGGTGACGCTGGCGCTGCACCGCGAGGGGGCGCATGCCGTGCTCACCGTGTCGGATACCGGGATCGGCATCCCGCCCGAAGACCTCTCGCACATCTTTGACCGCTTCTACCGGGTCGACAAGGCGCGATCGCGTGCGCAAGGCGGCACCGGCCTGGGGCTGTCCATTGCGAAGTGGATCGCAGAAGCGCACGGCGGCGAGATCACCGTCAGCAGCGAGGTAGACGAGGGATCGGTCTTCACCGTCCGTCTGCCGTTGCTGCCCGACGCCGACCAGCAGACCGCGCCCTCGCGCCCGACGCAGCCGCACAGCCGCGCCATTCGTCTCCCCCGCCCGCGTTAGGTTTTCCGACCCCAGGCGCGCCACGACACCCCTCACGGCGGCACGCCCGACAAGTTCCCCATTTCTTCCCTCACCCCCACCTATTCTTAGAGAGTTCTAAGATGCTTCTTACACATTGTTTACAGTTGTTTGCGAGATTCTAAGTGTAAGACAATCCCAGTTCGGAAGAACTGCTGGGGGTGGAAATTTCGATCCGAGAATGGAGGCGTAACGCTATGCAAGCTTTGAAACGATTGACCTTTCTGGCTGCGGCCCTGGCGCTCGCGCTTAGCGGGTTGAGCCTGGGCGCGGTCAGCGCATCGGACGAGCAGCCGACGACAAGCGACGTGTTGCAGGACGAAGGCCGCGCGTGGCTGGGCGTCTCGATCATCGACGGCGACGAAGGCGTCACCGTGATGGAAGTTACTCCCGACTCTCCAGCGGACGAGGCAGGTCTGCGCGAGGGGGACGTGATCACAGCGGTCGATGGCGAGCCGATTGAGTCGGCGCAGGCGCTGGTGGACCTGATCGCGACCTACGCGCCGGGTGATGAAATCACCGTGACGGCGGAGTTTCGCGGCCGCTCAACCGACTACACCGTGACGCTGGGCGAGCGTCCGGCCGATCTAGACGTCAGGCCACCGAGCGTCGAGGTGCGTCCGGTGCCGGGCTTCTCGGTCAGCGGAACGTTCAACCTGTTCGGCCTGACCGCTGAACTAACCGACGAAGGGCTGGTGATCGAGTCGATTGAGGACGATTCGCCCTTCGCGGACGCCGGCCTGCAGGAAGGCGACGTGATCACCCAGATCAACGGTAAGGACGTGACCACCGATCTGGGCGGGCTGATGGGCGCGTTCCGGCTGGACGAGTCGCTCACCCTGACCATCGAGCGTGAGGGCGAGGAAATCACCGTCGAGGTAGACCTGAGCGATCTGCTGCCCGACATCGAACTGCCCGACATCGAGCTTCGTGAAATCCGGCCCGGACGCGGCCTCGGCTTTGGGACGATGATCGGCCGGATGCTGGGCCTCGATGCGGAAATGACCGACGAGGGGTTGCAGATCAACGAGATCACCGAGGACTCTCCGCTGGCGGACAGCGGCCTGATGGACGGTGACGTGATAATCGCGGTCAACGGCATCTCGCTGACCGACTTCCAGCCGGGCGCGATGGCCGAGCTGCTGGCGGACCTGGTGCCGGGCGGGACGCTGACGCTCGACGTACTACGCGACGGCGAAGAGACGACCGTCGAGATCGACATCCCCGAGGCGTTCCAGTTCAATTTCGCGCCGGGCTTTAGCTTCCGGGGCGGTCAGGGTCCGATGATGGGATTCACCATGGGCCAGCCGACGCAGCTTGGCGTGCAGTTCGCCATCCTGACGCCTGAACTGGCCGAGGAGCGCGGGCTGGACGTTGAAGAAGGCGCGCTGATCGAGCGGGTGTATGAAGATACCCCGGCGGCTGAGGCGGGCCTGCAAGAGGGCGACATCATCACGGCGGTGGACGGCGATCCGGTTGACCAGCGGCGCACGCTGAGCGAGCGTCTGGCGGCCTATGATGAGGGCGAAGTTGTCACGCTGACCGTGATCCGCGACGGCGAGGAACTGAGCCTGGACGTCACGCTCGGCCCGCGCAACAGCGGCAACTTCGGGATGTTCCGTCGCGGTCCGAACGGCGAAGGTGGCATGTTCTTCTTCGGGCCGGGGATGATGGATGAGTTCTTCGAAAGCCACCCGTTCTTCGAGCGCGGCGGCCGCTTCGGCGAAGGTCGCGGCCCGCGCCGGGGGGATGCGAATCCGGCTCCAGAAGCGGACGTCGCACCGTCCGCCGAAAACAGCGCGGCGGCCTGACGCACGCCAACACGGAAACATCCAGAGGGATGCCACGCGGGCATCCCTCTTTTTTGCTTTGGGGCGCGCCCGCATTTCGCTATACTTGGGCATACGATTTCACCGTAACCGCCGACCGGAGACCACGCCATGTGTGATACTGTAGTGGCGCTAGGGAATACAACTGCTGACGGAATCACCCTCTTTGGCAAGAACAGCGATCGCGAGCCGAATGAAGCGCAGCACCTGCTGCGGATCCCTCGCACGCAACACCCGGAAGGGAGCACCGTCACCTGCACGTACATCACCATTCCACAGGTCCGCACCACCTACGAAGTGCTGCTCTCGAAGCCGTTCTGGATCTGGGGCGCGGAGATGGGCGCCAACGAGCACGGCGTCGCCATCGGGAATGAGGCGGTGTTCACGCGCGTCCCGTACGAGAAAAAGGGCGGCCTGCTCGGGATGGACCTGCTGCGGCTGGCGCTCGAACGCGCCCGCACCGCACGCGAGGCACTGGAGGTGATCACGACCCTGGTGGCGGAGTACGGGCAGGGCGGGAACGCAGGCTTTCGCCACAAGTTTTACTATCACAACAGCTTCCTGATCGCGGATCCGCACGAGGCGTGGGTGCTGGAAACCGCCGGGCGCCAGTGGGCGGCGGAGCGGGTTCAGGACGTGCGCGCAATCTCGAACGGGCTGACGATCGGCAACACGTGGGACCTCGCATCCGACGATCTGGTGTCGTACGCCGTCGATCGCGGCTGGTGCAAGGGGCGGGACGATTTCCACTTTGCCAACTGCTACTCCGACACGCTCTACACGCGGCTGAGCGCCTGCCACCACCGCCGCCAGAGCACCGAGCAGATGCTCCGGGCGCGCATCGGCTCGCTGACCGTGCAGGACCTGATGGCCGCTTTGCGGAACCACGGCACGGAGCCATACGACCCAGCAGCCGGGCTGACGGGCGCGGAAGTCTGCATGCACGCGGGCGCGGGGCCGGTGCGCGGCAACCAGACGGTCGGCTCGATGGTGTCGTCGCTGGCGCCGGACGTGCAGACGCATTTCGTCACGGGGACGGCCGCGCCCTGTACAAGCGTGTTCAAACCGGTCTGGCTGGGGATGGACCTGAGCGCGCTGTTCGGGCCAGTCCCGGACGGCAGCTACGACGAGGCGACGCTGTTCTGGCGGCACGAGGCGCTGCACCGCGCCACCCTGCGCGATTACACCTCACTCGCCCCGCTGTACCGGGCGCAGCGCGATGCGCTTGAGCAGCAATTCATTCCGGCAGCGCTGGCGTATCGTCACACCGCGCCGGGCGAGCGTGCGGCGTTCGCGTCCCGCTGTTTCGCGGAAGCCGCCGCAGCCGAGCAGGAATGGCTTGAAATGGTGCGATCCGCGCCGGTGTCGAACTCGCCAGGGCTGCTCTACCGGCGGGCGTGGCGCGCCCGCAACCGCGCAGCGGGGATGGAAACTCCATAACGCTTAACCTACTATTTCGCCTAGCTAGCGTGTTCGGATGACTAAGTTTTGTCTCTTTGCGCGTCGCTATCCTCACCCGCATTTCATGACTGCGCCAAAAGTAATCCGGCTTCACAGGAGCTGATAGACCACACATGCCGT
>CBINGT010000390.1:0-3899 GCA_966250245.1 uncultured Anaerolineae bacterium | reverse complement strand
CGCGCGCGGATGTGCATGTCGGCCAGCGGATCGGCGCGGTGCTCAACCTGTACAACATGCAGTTGTTCGACCAGGAAACCGAGCAGGCGCTGCAATAGGTACGGCTGGCGCAACGCGCCAGTCTGGAATGGTTTTAGTGTAGTGGGGATCGCTTGTGAGCGTAACACGAGCGATCCCTTTTACTACCTGAGCGGTTAGCCGTTAGCAGTGCGCGCAATCCAAAAGGCGACAAGCTACGTCCATTCCGCCGGTGACCGTCCAGCGCCTGTTCCCGGCCCCGCCACACGCTCACCGCTTACTGCTTGTTTGAACGAAAGGCACGCTTATGTCGGCTGTCTCGCTCGCCGGAACGACCTTTGACGTCCGCGAACTGGAGCGCGATCTCGCCGCCGCGCTGGATGGAAACACACGCTTCGACCTCACCACGCGGATGCTGTACAGCACAGACGCCAGCAATTATCAGATCGAGCCGATTGGGGTGGTCTTCCCGCGCCACGCGGATGACGTGTGTGCGACGCATGAGATTGCCGCCCGGCACGGCGTCCCCCTGTTGCCACGCGGGGCGGGGAGCGCGCTCGCCGGGCAGACGGTTGGGCACGCGCTGGTGCTCGATCTGTCGCGCCACATGCGCCGCGTCGTTAGCGTCAACGCCGAGACGCAGCGCGTCCGCGTGCAGAGCGGGATGGTGCTGGGGCAGCTTAACGCGCAGCTTACGCCCCTCGGCCTGATGGTGGGGCCGGATCCGGCCAGCGCGGACCGGGCGACGGTTGGCGGGTGCCTGGGCAACAACGCGACCGGCATGCACAGCATCCTCTACGGCATGTTTGCCGATCACGTCACCGAAGTCGAGGCGGTGCTGGCCGATGGCGAACGGCTGCGGCTGGGCGCAAGCGCGCCGGAACATCCCCGTGCGGAGGCGCTGGCGGCAAGCGTTGGCGAGATCGTGCGGCGCTATGCGGACGAGATCGCGGCGCGCTATCCGAAGACGTGGCGCACGGTCGCCGGATATGCGCTGAACCGGCTCGACCCCGACGCGCCGGACTTGGCGCGGCTGTTCGTCGGTTCGGAAGGGACGCTCGGCACGGTGACCGAGATCGAGTTGGCGCTCGTCCCGCGCCCGCGCATGACGCGGCTGGCGCTGGTGCATTACGGCGAGATGGCGGCTGCGCTTGAAGCAGTGCCCGGTATTCTTGAGGTCGAGCCGTCAGCGATTGAGCTGATGGACAAGATGCTGCTCGACATGACGCGCGCGCACCCCGACTATTCGCGCCACCTGACGTTTATCGAGGGCGATCCGGCGGCGGTGCTGGCAGTCGAGTTCTATGGCGAGTCGGCGAGCGAACTTGTGGCGAAGGTGGACCGGCTGCGCGATCGGCTCCGCGCGCAGGGGCACCGGGAGCAGGTCGTCATTGCGGACACCGAGTCGCGGGCGCGCGACGTGCTGATCGTGCGCAAGGCAGGGCTGGGTCTGCTGATGAGCATGCGCGGGGATGTGAAGCCTGTCCCGTTCATCGAGGATGCGGCGGTTCCGGTCGAGCACCTTGCCGCATACGTCGCGGGCGTGGAGCGGATCGTCACGGAGAACGGCGCACGGATGGCGATCTACGCGCACGCCAGCGCGGGCTGCCTGCACATCCGCCCGCTGCTGAATTTGAAGACCGCCGAAGGCCTGCGGCAATACCGGGCGATCGCCGAGGCGGTCAGCGACCTGGTGCTGACGTATCATGGCACGACCAGCGGCGAGCACGGCGAGGGACTGTCGCGCGGGGAGTTCAGCCGCAAGCTGTTCGGCCCGCGCCTAACCGAAGCCTTCCGCGAAGTGAAGCGGACGTTCGACCCGCGCGGGTTGATGAACCCCGGCAAGGTGGTCGACGTCGGCCCGATGGACGACGCGGCGACGCTGCGTTACGGGCCAGACTACGCCACACCGCACGCGCCGATACGGCTGCGCTTCGACTGGTCGGCGGATGGGGGATTCGCCGGGGCAGTCGAGATGTGCAACGGAGCGGCTGTGTGCCGCAAAGAGGGCAGCGGGACGATGTGCCCCAGCTTCATGGCGACGCTCGACGAGCGGGACTCGACGCGCGGGCGGGCGAATGCGCTGCGGCTGGCGATGACCGGCAAACTCGGCCTGGATGGGCTGGCGGATCAGCGGGTGGCGGACGTGCTCGACCTGTGCCTGTCGTGCAAGGCGTGTAAGGCGGAATGTCCGTCGCTGGTCGATATGGCGCGACTGAAAGCGGAGTTCACCGCATCTTACTACGACCGGCACGGCACGCCGCTCCGCGCGCGGATTTTCGGCAACATCCACCGCCTCAACCGGCTGGGGAGCCTCGTCCCCCCGCTGGCGAATTTCGCGCTGCGATCGCAGCCGGGGCGCTGGGCGCTGGAGCGGGTTGGCATTACGCCGAAGCGCGCGCTGCCGACGCTGGCACGGCAGCGGTTCAGTGTGTGGGCGCGCAAGCACGCGCCGCGCTCGGGCGATCTCGACGCGCCGATCCTGATCTCGGATACGTACACCGAGTACAACATTCCGCACCTGGGGAAGGCGGCGCTGCGGGTCGCTGAGGCGGCCGGGTTCCGTGTTGAAGTGTGGGGTCCACGCGAGCTGGATTGCTGCGGGCGCCCGATGATCTCAAAAGGGCTGCTGGACGGCGCGAAGGCGTTGGCGATCAAGAACGTGCGCCGGATGGCGCCTGCGGTCACGCAGGGACGGCGCTTTATGCTGATCGAGCCCAGTTGCGCGGCGGCGTTCCGCGACGAATATCCCGATCTCGTCCCGGCAGAGCTACGCGAGGACGCGCGACGCGTGGCCGAGGCGGTGATGACGGTCGAGGAGTGGCTGGCGGAGATTGGGGAAGATCGACTGCCGCCGGAGCGCTTCGACTCGCAACCGCGCGAGGTTTTGTTGCATGGACACTGTTATCAGCGGGCGCTGTGGGGCACAACCGCCACGCACCGGGCGCTGAAGCTGATCCCGAACTGCCGCGTCACCGAGCTGGACGATGGCTGCTGCGGCGTGGCAGGCAGTTTTGGGTACGAGAAGGAGCATTACGAGCTATCGGTGCAGATCGGGGAGCAGCGGTTGCTTCCGGCGGTGCGTGCGCACCCCGACGCGATCATCGCGGCGAGCGGCGTGTCGTGCAGGGAGCAGGTGCAGCACGGCGCAGGGCGCGTGGCGCTCCACCCGATCGAGATCGTGGCGTCTGCTCTGCGCGACTGATAAGGGGGGCTTATGCAGCGAGCTGCGCACTCACCGCACTTTCCCCGGACTGGCGCGCCGATGGTGCGAGGCGTGGCGGTGGTGCTGCGCTCCCCATGGGCAGTGCTGCTCGGCACGGCGCTGATCGCGTTTGGACAGTGGGCGTGGTATCGCGACGTGACCGATTTCTGGTCAGGCGCGCTGCTGGCCGGTCCGGGGATGCTGTTGGTGCTGGTGGGCACGCGACCGGCGCGGCGCGGGTTCCGTTCCATCACACCAGTTGCAACGGGCGCGACTCCCTTAGCAGCGGGTTTGCCGGGCCTTCTGGTGGCGCTCGGCGGGATCGGGCTGTGCCTGTACGCGGGTTGGAGCGGAGTCGAGCGCCAGCACCCGGTATGGGCGTATCTCGCGCTGTGGCTGGGCGGGGTGGCGCTGACGATCGCGGGCGTGGTTCCTCTCAGCGAGGCGCGGGTGTGGGCGCAGGGCGTCGGGCGGAGCGTCCGGCAGGAGCGGCGGACGTGGCTGCTGCTCGGCGTGCTGCTTGTGGCGGCGCTGCTGGTGCGGGTCGTGTTTTTGGAGACGGTCCCGTCCATTCAGGCGGGCGACGAGGCGCAGTTCGCATACGAGGCGATTTCCGTTGCGCGCGACACCGACTGGCGCTTCAGCCCGTTCGCCATGGGCATCTGGCACCATCCGC
>CBINGT010000389.1:0-3912 GCA_966250245.1 uncultured Anaerolineae bacterium | reverse complement strand
TCAGGAAGGGCGTCAGAATGCGCCGGTCGACTTCGTGGCGAATCCGCTTTACTAGCAGAGGATGCAGCTTGTCGCCAAGTAAATGGACCAGCTCGGCCAGGTGTGTGCCGGTCAGCGCCGCGAACAGCCCCACGACCGGGTATTCGACATCCGGCAGATCGGGATGATGCGCAGGGAACTCCCAGCCGCTTTCCTCGCAGATCGCCCATGCGATATCGAGCAGCGGGTCGAGGAAGCGCCCCTGATATTCGAGGCACTCTGCCAGCACGAGGTCCGCCAGAATGTTGCGCCGGACGAACCAGGGCGTTTCGTATTCCTCGCGGCTGCCGCTGCGGAAGAATTCGAGAAAGACAGTCGCCGGAAGCAGCGGGATCGGCTCCTGAGCGGCGCGCTCGCCCGCCACGATCAGCTCGCGGACCCGCTCCGGCCCCAGCGTGTCCTTCAGCGCATCCCACGCCGCGCGATCGGAAGCCGGTGGAAACGGGGGCGGCGCTGTCTCGTCGCGCAGGATCAGCTCAACCTTGATCGGATCGTATTGGCTCAGCATACCGGCTCCTTGCTACCAGAAAAACGCTGTGCGTCCCTGCGCGCGTAGCAGCGCTTCAAGAAAGAAGTAGTCGCCATAGGGCAGCATATTGTCGGCAAGGCCCTCTGCCACGTGGCTCGCGCCCTGCGCCAGCAACCCCTCGGCCTCGGGGTGATCGAACAGCGCGTATCCGGCGATCAGCGCATCCAGAATAGCGCAGGCGGCGGCGCGGTAGCGGTCGGCTTGCGAGGCATCGTCAAGCACATCCGCCAGCAGGAACAGCCCCGCCGCCGTGATCGCGCCCGCCGACGTGTCGCGGTAGTGCGGCGCATCGTCCGGCAGCCGGTAATCCCAGTAGGGCACGTGATCGTCCGGCAGGTGAGCCAGCGCATACTCCGCCAGGCGGACGGCTGTTGCGCGAAACTGCTCGTCGCCGGTGTAGCAATACGCCATCGCGAAGCCGTGAATCCCCCACGCCTGCCCCCGGCTCCAGCACGACTCGTCGGCATACCCCTGCACCGTTTCGCCCCGCAGCGGCTCGCCAGTGTCGGGATCGAATATGTACGAGTGATAGGTGGAGCCATCGGCGCGCACAATCGTATCGATCGTGGTGTGCGCGTGCGCGACCGCGATATCTCGATAGCAGGTCTGGCTAGTCTGCTCCGCCGCCCAGAACAGCAGATTCAGGTTTTCCATGCAGTCGATGATGATGCGCCCCCGATTCGGGTCGCTCTCGGAGCGCCAGTTCCACGCGGGGATGAACCGGCCGCGAGGGTTATAGCGCCCGGCCAGCGAGTCCGCGGCGCGCAGCGCCCCCCGGCAAGCGACCTCGTCGCCGGTCAGCTTGGTGTCCGCCACCAGCGACAGGATGTAGAGAAACCCCAGGTCGTGATCGTGCGTCTCGGGGCGATCCAGGCGCTGGATGAAGTAGGGACGCTGCGCGCGGGCCGCTTCCAGAAAGGTGCGATCGCCCGTTTCGGCGTACGCCAGCCAGAGCTGCCCGCTCCAGAACCCGTCTACCCAATGGCTGTCGTGGCATCGCGCGTATTTGAAATCACTTCGTCCAATCGCCGGGCGGTCGGCGCCCATTTTCGGGATCGTGCGGCGGATGACGTCGAACGCTTGCGTGAGAGCTTCGGAATACGTCACGACTCACCCTCACCACGCCACAGCGCACGCACCCGATGCGCGGCCAGCTTGGGCCGCCGGTCCCGCGTGAAGATGCCCTTGTAGTTGAACCCCGCCATACGATGTACCGCCTGCCCGGTCTTGAAGTCGCACATATTCCAGATATGCTGACCGACGACAAACGGCTTGGCGTTAGTCAGTTCGATCTGCTTGGTCAGAAACTCCGCCTGATACTCTTCGCTGAACATTTCGGGCGGCTGGGCGTGATGGCCGGGAATGGTATCCGTCCCGAACTCGGAGAGGATAAACGGCTTTGGATACAGCTCGTGGATCAGCTCGATTTCCCGGTCCAGCGCTTCCACGCCGCGATCGATCTGCCCCGAGTAGGTGTACCAGCCGTGATAGCGGTTGAGGCAGACAACATCCACAAACTCGAACGCCTCTTCAAGCGCGCCCTCGTGAGTGACGAGCGTGATCGGGCGCGTGGGATCGAGCGATCGCGCTAGCGCGATCTGCTCCTTGAACGCAGCCACAGCCGCCGGGCGGCTGGGATGCTCTGCCACGGTGAAATCGCGATCGTACGCCTGGCGCGCTTCGGGGAATGAGGTGTGTGGCTCGTTCGCGATGGACCACATGATCACGCTCGGATGGTTCTTGTCCCGGTCGATCATCTCGCGGATCATCTGCTGGCACAGGCGATTACGCTTCTCAAGCCCTTCCTCGTAGAAGAACAGGCCCACGGCAGGCGTCTCGTCGATCACCAGGAACCCCAGGCGGTCCGCCAGGTCCATCATCTGCTCGGAGTACGGGTAATGCGACGTGCGGAACGAGTTCGCGCCCATCCAGCGCATCAGCGCATAGTCCTTGACGATCAGCGCGGGCAGCAGCCCCTTGCCGACCACAGGGAAATCCTCATGGCGCCCAAAGCCGACCAGCTTAATCGGCTCCCCATTGAGCAGCAGGCGATCCCCATCCACTGCGATCGTGCGGATGCCGATGGGCAGCGTATAGCTGTCGAGGCGCGCGCCATCCCGCAACAGCTCGACGCGCAGATCGTAGAGGTTGGGCGCGTCTGGGGACCAGAGCGCGGCATCCGGCACGGTGAGCGTGACGTCTACCGCATCCCCGTCAATGGCGCTCTCGGCCGAGAGGCTTGCGCCGTGCCCGGTGAGCGTCGCCCGCGCGATCAGCGGCTCGCCCGGCGTGCGCTCGATCCGTACGCGGACGACGCCATCTGCCCCCTCGATGTCGGTGACCACCGTCAGGTCAGCGATCGCGTCGTGTGGCTCGGTGTAGATCAGCACCGGGCGCTGGATTCCGCAGAAGGGGAAGAAGTCGTAACTCGTGTCGGGATAGTTCACCGTCGGGAACGCCGCGCCCTGCCGCCCCGCGAGGTTGCCCGGCGGCACGCGATCCGGCGCGAGATTGCCGTCCACCCGCACGACCAGCACGTTCCCCTCATCCCGGACGCGATCCGTAATGTCGAACGCGAACGGCAGATGGCCGCCTTCGTGCTGTCCCAGGAGTTCACCATTCAGCCACACGTCGGCCAGGTAGCTTACCGCGTTGAAGCGCACGAAGATCCGCTGGCCGCGCCACCCCCACGGCAGATCGAACGTGGTCCGATACCACGCCGGGCCGAGGTAATCGCGCCACTCCGCGAACTGGTCATTCCAACTGGCGGGCACCGCGATGATCTCGGTGGGGTCAAAACCGGCGCCCCAGCCCTGCTCTACTCCCTCGTTAGCAGGGTCAAAGCGGAAGTCCCAAAAGCCGGATAGATCTGCCATCTGTCGGCACGCATTCGACTGAGGATACAGCATGGTCAGCACCTTTTAGGAATGGAGCAAGCATTAGAAAAGCAAGCTGGCACACTCGTATTGCACACAATATTCTCGTTCTACTGGCTACGACGCCACTAGAATGAACGTAACTCCCTGGCCCGCGCCGCGATGATCGCGAACGATCAGCCTTTGATCCCTGTGGTCCCAATCCCCTCGACAAAGAAGCGCTGGAACGCGAGGAACAGAATCGCGACCGGAATCACCGACACCAGCGACGCCGCCATGATCAACGAGTAATCGGCGGAATACTGCTGGATGAACATCCGCAGCCCCAACTGGATCGTCTTCAGCGAGTCGGAGTGCAGGTAGATCAGCGGGCCCATGAAGTCGTTCCACACGAAGACCGCCGAGAAGATCGTCAGGGTCGCGAGCGCGGGCTTCGACATGGGCAGCATGATCCGCAGGAAGATCCCG
>CBINGT010000388.1:0-3931 GCA_966250245.1 uncultured Anaerolineae bacterium | reverse complement strand
TTGAGGGCGGCGAGGCGATCGCCGTGACGCTGCCGCCTGAGCCGGACGAAACCCCGGCCGCCGAGAAGATCCCGCTCGACGTGCTGTATGAGGACGAGCAGGTCGCCGTGGTGAACAAGCCCGCCGGCATGGTGGTGCATCCGGCGTTCGGGCACACGTCCGGTACGCTGGTCAATGCCGTGCTCGACCGCTGGCCAGAGATCGCGCAGTTCAGCGAGCCGTCACGCGCTGGGATCGTGCACCGTCTCGACAAGGACACGTCCGGCGTGATCGTCGTCGCCAAGACGCGGGAAGCGCTCGACTCACTGCGCGCCCAGTTCAAGAATCGGGAAGTCCGCAAGCGGTACCTCGCGTTGGTTCACGGTTCCCCAGACACGCCGGAAGGGATGATCGACGCGCCGATTGGCCGCGATCCAGCGCAGCGCAAGCGGATGGCAGTGACCCATGAGGGGCGCGAGGCGGTCACCGAGTTCCGCGTGATCGAGCAGTACGCCGATTTCAGCCTGCTCGAAGTGTTCCCACAGACCGGGCGCACGCACCAGATCCGCGTGCATCTGGCGTTCATCGGGCATCCGATCGTGGGCGACGGCGTCTACGGGCGGCGCAAAGAGGCGATCAAGCTCAAACGGCACTTCCTGCATGCCGCGTCGATCACCTTTGCCCGGCCAGACACTGGCGAGCCAGTCACGGTCGAGGCGCCGCTGCCTGTTGGGCTGGCGAACACGCTCGAAAAGCTGCCGCGCTAAGGGAAACTGCCCGTCGCTCACCTGTTCTGCGCGGCGGGCTGCTATTGGCGAATTTCCCCGTTCAGGGATACATTTAGGGCCAGTTTCCAGGTGGGCGGGCCGGTCAGATGCCGTGGCTCGCCCGCGTGACGACATCCCCCGAATAAGGAGAACCCATGCGTGAGATCACTGTAGCGACCGTGCAGATGAAACCGGCTTTGGGCGAGGTCGAGGACAATCTCGTCAAGATGTCAGAGTTTGTGTCCAAGATCGCGTCGCAGCAGAAGGTTGATCTCATCATCTTTCCGGAGCTGGCGACCAGCGGCACTGAGCTTGGCGTGCGGTTTACGGAGATGGCGCAGCGCGTGCCCGGTCCCTCGGTGAACCTGCTGGCGCAGCGCGCAGCCGATTTCGGCGTGTATATCGCGTTCGGCATGGTGATGAAAGAGCGCGTCGAGAGCATCCTGTATAACACAGCGGTGCTCGTCGGGCCGGACGGCGAGCTGGTGGGCACGTACAACAAGATGCACCTGCACGGCGAAGAGCGCATGGCGTTCCGCGAGGGGTTCCGCCTGCCCGTGTTCGAGACGGACATCGGCGTGATCGGCCTGATGATCGGCTGGGACCTCGCGTTCCCCGAGGTGGCGCGCTCCCTGACGCTCGACGGCGCGGAGTTGCTGTGCGTGCTGGCGAACTGGGAAGCGTCCGCGATTGACGAGTGGCGCACCTACGTCAAGGCGCGCGCGTATGAAAACGCGACGTTTGTGGCGGCGGCGAATCGCGTCGGCGAGGACGTCACGCTCACGTTCGGCGGGGAGAGCATGATCGTCGGGCCGCGCGGTAAGATTCATGCGACTGTTCCGAATGAGGCGGTCGAGAAACCGTCCGCCGAAAAAGCGGACGAGCAGGACGCCGAGAAGCCTGAAAAGACCGA
Organism: uncultured Anaerolineae bacterium; assembly: GCA_966250245.1. Lineage (GTDB taxonomy): Bacteria > Chloroflexota > Anaerolineae > Aggregatilineales > Aggregatilineaceae > DYGX01. Next base: position 2,272 of record CBINGT010000388.1, on the reverse strand, counting down.
GGCGGAAGAAAAGCCGCGCGAGGGCTATGCCGTGGCGCGCATCGACCTGGACGAGATCCGCCGCCAGCGCGAGGAAAATCAGACGCTTCAAACGCGCCAGCCCGCGGCCTATCGCACGCTGGTGAAGAAGTACTAGCGCGAGGCAGGGAAGCATGGCGTCGGACACGGAGCGCGACGACGAGCAGCCGGAAACGTTCGGCTCTCCCACCGAATACGCGACTGCCGCTGAGGCGCCGCAGTGGGTTCAGACCGCGGTGAAGGCGTTTGCGTGCCTTCCGGCGGCGCTGAGCATGGTTTCGGTCGTGCTGATCGCGTTGTTCCTGCTGGCGCTGTGTGTGATTGTCACGCTGGTGCTGCTCTTTTAGCTCGCAAGATCGGAAGTGCCCGCCCGGCGCGTGTTGGCGTCGGGCGAATTAATTAACGGTACGGATTGGAGACGGAACAGTGAACTGCATTGACCTGCGGAGCGATACGGTCACGTGGCCGACTGAGGACATGCGCCGCGCCATGGCCGAGGCGGAAGTCGGCGATGACGTCTTCGGCGACGACCCGACGGTCAACCGGCTCGAAGCGGCAGCAGCCGAGCGGCTGGGCAAAGAAGCGGGGCTGTTCGTCGCCAGCGGGACGATGGGCAACCTGGTCGCTGTTCTGACGCACTGCGGTCGTGGCGACGAGGTGATCCTCGGCGACCAGGCGCATACTGCTAACCACGAGGCAGGCGGGATCAGCGCATTGGGCGGCGTGTTTCCGCATACGGTCCCGGTGCAGCCGGACGGGACGCTCCGCCTGGAAGACATCCGCGCTGCGATGCACCCGCTTGGCCGCCCGCACGATCCGCATTACCCGGTCACGCGGCTGATCGCGCTTGAGAATACGCAGGGCAGCGTCGGCGGCATCCCGCTGACAAAGGAATACACCGATGCGGTCGGCGCGCTGGCCCGCGAATATGACGTGGCTCTGCACATCGACGGCGCGCGGATCTTCAACGCAGCGGCCGCGCTTGAGGTCGATGTGGCCGATCTGGTCGAGGCGGCGGACAGCGTGACCTTCTGCCTGTCTAAAGGATTGTGCGCGCCGGTTGGCTCGGTGCTGGTCGGCTCCCGCGAGTTTATCGAGCGAGCGCGGCGCGTGCGCAAGATCCTCGGCGGTGGGATGCGGCAGGCCGGCGTGCTGGCGGCGGCGGGCCTGGTCGCGCTGGAAACGATGACCGATCGCCTGCGCGAAGATCACGAGACGGCGCGCCTGCTGGCGGAAGGGCTGGCGGAAATGCCGCAGATTGTGATCGACCTGGCGCATGTGCAGACCAACATGGTGTTTTTCTCGCTGGCGGATGACGTGCCGATCAGCGCGCCGGAGCTGGCCGAGCGGATGCGCGGGCACAACGTCCTGATGCTGCCGATGAGCGAGCGCAGCTTCCGCGCTGTGACGCACTACTGGATTCGCCCGGAAGATGTCGTGTACGTGCTGGCCGCGCTACAGAAGGAACTCGCGTGACATCATCGCCCGACGAACGCCCCGAATCCCCACCTGAGCCGCGCCCGATGGCGCCGCTGGACCGTCGCCGCCTGCGGAGCGGGCATCCGCCGCAGGCTGTCCCGATGATCCAGCGCCCGGCCATTGTCGAGGAGGACGACTGGCAATCCGAGACGCCGCCGGAGAGCCAGATGCCGCGCCGGGGCCGCCAGGACGTCGACCCGATCTTCGGCTACGTCATGGCGATGGCGCTGAGCGTCGGGCTGACGCCGGTGCCAGACAACACCCGCTACGTCGTGCTGTGGGCGGTGCTGGCGCTGATGGGCGGGACGGCGTTTACCCTCGGGAGCGGGATTCGCTTCAAAGTGACCGATCCCGGCGACCTGGTGTGGGGGCTGGGGCTGGGCGTGATCACCGGGGGCGGACTGATGCTTGTCGGGTGGGATACGCTGGCGGTCACGGCGGAGCGGCTGTTTGCGATGGGGCAAGAGGGGAGCGCACTGCTCAACACGTGGATTTTCCAGGCAACCGCGTTCGTCATGCCGCTGTCGGAGACGCTGTTTTTCCGAGGCGCGATGCAGCGAGTTCACGGCATTCCGACCGTGGCGCTGCTCGCGAGCGCCTGGTCGATGCTGATGTTCTTCCCCAACCTCGGCCTCAGCGAAGCGCCGGTGGTCGGCATTGTCATCGGCACGGCGCTGGTGGTGCTGAATTTCCTTTACAGCTACGTCAATTACCGGCACGGTCTGGCGGCGAGCTCTGTGTGCCAGGTCGTCGCCGGGACGCTGCTGCTCCTCGT
>CBINGT010000387.1:0-3936 GCA_966250245.1 uncultured Anaerolineae bacterium | reverse complement strand
TTTGTGTGTGGGCGAATTTCCCCCCATCCTTCCGACCTGCGGTCGGCTTTCCTTCATCCACAAGGAGGGAAGGAAAAAACACGCCCGCTGCCTTTCTCCCCTTCCCTCCGCTTGCGTGGGGTTGGGGGCAGGGGCCGGGGGGATGGAGGGCTTGCCGCGACTAAAGTCCGTAACACGCTCTAGGGGTACCACACGACAGAAGCGGGATCCCGGCGCTATGAGGAACCCCGCTTCTGTCGTAAGGAGGGAGACATCACATGCAAAGAAGGCGGTGTTGGCGGGTAAATCGCTGTCTGGCTCAGCGCCGGGTGGACGAGGCCCGGCCCGCCAATGACGATGACTTTAGTAAACGATAATCTGATTTAATGCGCCTATAAAACTCGTAAAGAGTGCATAAAAATGCAACGCGCCCCGTTCGGAAGCGAGCGGGGCGCGGCGTGTGCGAGGCGCGCGGGCGGGTTAGCCCTCGGCTTCGGTGATGGTGAGCGTGTAGGTGAGCTCGGAGAAGCCTTCGACCGTGACGAAGTGGACGCCGTCCGCGCTGGCAGTGAAGACGAGCGGCTCCCCACTGAAGATCGAGTGCATTTCCACCCGGAAGGCGTCGGGATTGTAGACGCTCAGGTACGGATAGCCGTCCGACTCGAGCGAGAGGACGACGGTCTGCCCGGCTTCGAGCGGAAGGGCGTAGATGTGCGTGTCGCCGTCGAACGGGATCTCGTTCTGGACCGTCTCACCGACTGCGACCACCTGCTCGATCATATCGGGCGTGCCGACCAGGAAGTCTCCGAGCAGGTCGCCGGGGTAGTACGTGTCCGGCGCGGTCACCTGGTCGGGCGTCAGGGCATCGAAGTCATCGAATGCGATAGCCGCGCTGAGGTCGAAGACGATTGGATCGACCGGGTCGGTGGTGCTTTCGGCCAGCAGCGACGGGTCGATGTTGAACGTTATGTCCACGGTGGAGCGGAGGACGTAGCCGTCGTCAAGGCCGACCCACTGGCTGTTGGTAATGGTTCCTTCGGAGACGAGCAGGTTGAACGCCGTGAGCATCAGCGTCAACTGCGCCTCGTTCATGTCGAGCGGCTCGATTTCGGGGTCTTGCGCGGCGAGCTCGTCGAAGGCGGCGATGAGGGCGGGCGCGAGGTCAGGATCGGCGAGCAGGTCCTTCACGTTGAAGGTCGAGGTGAAGACGGCGGCCATTATTTGGCCGTCTAGCATTTCGTCCGAGAGGCGCGTGGTGGTCGTGTGCCGTTCCGCCAGCGCGGCGATCTGTTGCTGCATTAAGAGCGACGCGCCCATTTCGTCGAACGCTTCATCGATCTCAGGCGCGTCGAAAGAAGCGCGCAGTTCTTCAAGCGCCGCGTCGATCTCATCCAGATCGGCAAAGGTGAGCGTGATCGGCTGGCCGAACCAGATGTTCTCGCCGGATGGCGCGGGCAGGTTCAGGTAGATGGTGCTGTCTTTGTAGACCAGCGCGCCGCTGGCGGTGACGGTTGCCTCAGGCGATTCGACGATGAGCGGATCGACGGTGATGGACAGCAGAAATTCATCGAGCATGGTCTGGATGCGGTTGGCGTCGATCTGGCCGAGGAAGGCAATGATCGTGTTGGGCGTGACGGTTTCGACCGCCATGAACGTGTCGCGCAGCAGGACAAGCTCTTCCGGCAGGGCATACGCTGCGGTGCCGCCTGCTTGAACGAAGATGGTTTCTTGCTCGGCGGCCATGTACAGGGTGACGGCCCAGGCCGGGATGTTGAGCGACACCACGTTTTGAGTCGCGAGCGTTGCGCTTTGCAGCAGCGCGCAGTCGTCCGCGCTGAGGCCACGGCAGCCGGGCGGATCGTCCTGGGCGAGCGCGGGGTGCGCGGGCGCGCCGATCGCGGTCAGGACCAGCGCGAGGACCAGCGCCAGGGCGGCGAGGGGTCGCCTAATGGAATTCATGGAATAACCTCCTCCTCAATCGCGAATCAGGGTTAGATTCCACTCGGACGGGGCGAGCGGCTGCGATGATGGGGAGCGGCGCGGATTGAAAAACAGCCCCGACACGGGACGCGCCGGGGCTGCAGTACAGGCCAGAAACAGCCTTACATGCCGAGTCCTTCGGTCACGCCCTCAAGCTTCGCCTCAAGTTCTTCGAGCGGGCGGAAGCTGGCAGGCGGCTGGACGTCGAACGTGCCGTTGTACTCGTCCAGGTCCGCGCTGACGCTCAGCGTGCCGGCGATCGCGCCGATGGTCGGGTCGAAGAGCGACAGGTCCGCATTCAGGACGATGTCGAGGGCGAAGCTGTGCAGCAGGTTGTCTTCGGTGCCGACGCCCTGCGACCAGCTAATGGTGGTGCCCTGGAACATCGGGGCGATCATCGCGGCGACCATCTGCATATCTTCGGGGGTCATCGCGTCTTCGCCTTCGCCGGCCATGCCCATCGCTTCGCCAACGGCGGGCGACTGGAGCAGCGCGACAAAGAGCTGCGTGAGGTCAACGGTGGTGGTGAAGTTGGCGACCGCCTGGCCCATCGCGTCGGTGTCCGCGCCACGAGCGGTGGAGATCACGCCAGACAGGTCGATGCCGAGCTCGTCGAACATCTGCTGAAGCTCAGCGATGTCTTCCACGTCGGCGGCGTCAAGCTCGTCGTCCAGTTCAAGCTCTTCGCCTTCGGCCAGATCTTCTTCTTCGAGCTGGCCGCCGTACCACTCACCGCCGTAGAGCACATACAGCATATCGTCGATGACAATGATTTCGCCGCTGCCGCTGTTGCTGTCAGTAGGCGTGGAGTACGCGACGGAGTCGAGCACGAGGTGCAGAAGCAGGCCCTCAACTTCTGCCAGATCCATGTCTTCGGTCAAGCCTTCGGGCACCATCACGTGACCGCTGCCGGAAGCGTTGAAGGTCGTCTCACCTTCCACCGTGTTCAGGGCGAAGTTCACCGAGAAGCTCGGGATGCTGAACGACGTGATGCCTTCCATTGCAGCGGTGGTGCTGTTCAGAAGCTGGCAGTCCGCATCGGTCAGACCGGTGCAGATCGGGTCAGTACCGCCCTGGGCAAACACTGCGCCAGGGACTGCGACCAGCAGCGCAGCAACGATGAGCAGAGCGAAAAGACCGCCTTTCTTCATGCTGGGTTCTCCTCCATAGGGCCGGGCAGTTGACGAAAAATCAATTCTGCCTGGCCAAACCGTAACAGATATCAGTATAAGCGTAAGTCCGTGAAGGTGACAAGCCTGGACTATGTAAAGGACTGTAAAACAAAGTAAAAATCTTCTCAACCCCCTGATTTGTGGGATAGCGAGCGAAACGGCCGGGCGCTAAGATGAAAATAGCGTTCTATCACGCGTGCAGGGGGCGAAGGTGAGGGGACTCAGCAGCGAGAGGCAGACCGGAGCAGCCGCGCTCGACGCGGAGCGCGGACTGTGGCTCGCGGGCTGGTGGCCGGGGCGCCGCGCACAGGCGAAGTTCGTCCGCGACACGCGTACGGGCTGGGTGCGGGCGGGCCGCACAATCCATTGGGGGCCGGTAAGCGCAAGCTGCCTCGCGTCGCTGCCGGGATGGTCTGGCGGCCGGGTGGACGGGGCGCTCGCGCTGGTCGACGGCGGGCTGGTGTTCGTGGGGCGGCGGGCGACGGTTTGCGACGGGTTTGTGCCGTTCCAGGCGGTGCGCTGGGTTGTGTTGCGGCGAGCCCATCGCTGGCGCAGCGGCGCGCGGCGAGTGGCGGTCCACGCAGAGCGATCGGGGCGCTGGCAGGTGGCGGTCTTCGCGCTCGACAGCACGGTTCCGCTGGCGGAAGCGCTCAGCGCGCGGGCGGGGTGTCCGTTGCGGGATGCCGGATCGGGGTGCGAGGATTTTGGCCCGGCGCGGGCGCTGCGGCTGCATGAAGATGTGTACGGCGAGTGGCACGCGGATCGCGAAGACCAGCTTTACCTGGCGCCGGACCGGCTGCTGTTC
>CBINGT010000386.1:0-3958 GCA_966250245.1 uncultured Anaerolineae bacterium | reverse complement strand
CGACCAGCCCGGCCGGATTGGTGAAGTTGCACGTCCAGGCGCGCGACGCAAGCACCTCCGCCCGCTGCGCGATCTCGATCAGCGCGGGGATGTTGCGCATGGCCATGGCGAACCCGCCCGGCCCGGTCGTCTCTTGCCCGAGGACGCCATAATTCAGCGCGATCCGCTCGTCCAGCACGCGGCCGCGCTCGAACCCCACACGGATCGTCGTGACGATCAACGACGCGTCGCGCAGCGCCTCATCCAGCGAGGTCGTGCGGTGAATGGCGAACGGGGCGCCTGCCCGCCGCGTAATCTCCTCGCAGAGCGGCGCCATCGCTTCCAGCCGCGCCGGGTCGATGTCCATCAACCAGACTTCGTGCAAATCAAGATCGTGCGCAAAGGCCAGCGCCCCGCGCACGAACTCCGGCGAGCGGACGCTTCCGCCACCGATCAAAGCGAGCTTCATGAGCTACCTACTCCCTCTACTTTCGCCTACCGCTTGACGCCGCCCATCGAGATGCCCGCAATGAAATACCGCTGGAGCAGCAAGAACAGGACGAGCATCGGGATTGTCGCTAAGAACGACCCCATCATCAGCAGATTCATCGGCGTGCGCCGCTCTCCCTGAAGCAGCGCGATTCCAATCGTCACAACGCGCGTGTCCGGCGTGCTGGACACAACCAGCGGATACAGAAAGTCATTCCACGCTGCCTGCACGGTGATCACCGCAAAGGCTGCCAGCGCGGGCACGGACAGCGGCAGCGTAATATGCCACAGCACGCGCAGCGGATTCGCCCCGTCGATGATCGCCGCTTCCTCGATCTCCAGCGGAATCTGCATAAACGCCTGCCGCAGCAGGAACAGAGCGAAGGCGCTAAACATGCCCGGCACGATCAGCGCGCGAAACGAGTTCAGCCAGCCAAGCTGCCGGATCAGGATGTACTCCGGGATCAGAATCGCCTGGAACGGCACCATCAGCAGGCCCAGGCACATCGCGAACGCGACATTCCGCCCCGGAAACTTGAATCGGGCGAAGCCATATGCCGCCAGCGAGCTGATGACCAACTGGCCGAGCGTCCGGCCGATAGTCACAATGGCGGAGTTTAACATATAGCGATTGAAATTCGGAGACAGGTCGTACATCTCGCGCAGGTTCGCGCCACAGGTCGGGTTTTCGGGCAGCCACCGCACCGGGAGCTTGTTCAACTCGATGTCCGGCTTGCACGCGGTCGAAGCCATCCACACGAACGGCATCAGCATGATGATAGCGCCCAGCGTCAGCGCCACATAGAGCGCAAGGCGCATCGCCAGCGGCGGCTCGCCGGACGCAGAAGAACGAAACAGCGCCGCGCCAATCATGCTTCACCTGCCTCGTAGTACACCCAATAGCGTTGCACCCGCAGTTGGAACAGCGTCACCAGCAAAATCACCCCAAACAGCACCAGCGCAACTGCCGACGCGTAGCCGTACTCCGAAAACGTGAACGCGCGCCGGTACAGGTAATACGCGAGAGTCGTCGCACTGCCGCCGACGCCGCCCGGCACAATCCGTAGGGTCATCACGTACACCTGATCGAAAAGCTGGAAGCCGTTGATCACCGCCAGCACGACGACCAGAAACGTGGTCGGAGACAGCAGCGGAAGCGTCACGTGGCGAAAACGCTGCCAGCGGTTCGCGCCATCGATACGCGCCGCCTCGTAAAGCTCCAGCGGGATCGTCTGCAAGCCCGCCAGAAATAACACCATGTCGAAGCCGAGCCGCTGCCAGATCGCCACGACCGCGATCGGGATCAGCACCAGACCCGGCTCCACCAGCCAGCGCGTTTCGCCCAGCCCAAACGGCTCCAACAGGCTGCTCAGCACGCCGTAGCGCGGCTGAAACACACTCGACCACACGATCGACGCCGCGACGGTCGAGGTCACGACCGGCAGGAAATAGATCATGCGGTACAGGCCGCGCCCGCGTAGGGGCTGGTTCAGCATCACGGCAACCGCCAGCGCCAAAATAACTTCACCCGGAATAATCAGAGCGAGCAGCTTGAGCGTGTTGCCGAACGCCTGACGAAACGCCGGGTCATCCGCCAGACGCGTGAAGTTGTCGAAGCCGATAAACTGCGGCGGCGTGAGCGCGTTCCACTGCTGGAAAGACGTGAAAAAAGCCATCAACACCGGCAGGCCAAAGAAAAACATCAGACCGAGGACGTTCGGGGCAACCAGCGCCATCCCCCACAACGCCCGACGCCGGGTTAATGGCGTGGGACCAAGCCATTTCAAAAATGTTGATGTCATAACCTTTTAGTTGTGAGGCAGCGGAGACACCGCCGCACACTCCGGAGCAATAAGGCTGGGGAGCAGCGCAGCCACTCCCCAGCGAACAGGTTCCTACGCAGCGCGGACCGGGCTTACTCGACGACGTACTCGTCGACCACGGCGCACGCCATCTCGACGGCATCCTCAACCGGCACATCGAGGTCGAAGATGCTCACCACGATTTCGCTGTTGATCGCATCCCAGATTTCGCCAAAGGCTGTCACGCCCTGAGAGTCCTTGGTCGCATCCACGAACGCCTGAATATTGACGCCCGTGTCGCCAAACGAGTCGATCCAGAGCTGCTGAAGCTCGGGCGACGGGTTGGCAGGCGCGACGTTCCCGCCCTCGGCGAAGTAACGCTGACCCTCGTCGCTGGCGAGGAAGAGGATCAGGTTCGCGGCCAGATCCGGGTTCTCGGTCCGCGACGAAGCGACATAACCGACCGAGTGCACGATCGAGCGGCTGAGGCCGGTCTCCGGATGCACCGGAAGCTGGACGATATCCCACTCAAACGGCACTTCTTCCATCGCCTGGTTGAGCTTCCACGAGCCAGCGGTCACCATCGCAACACGGCCCGACGCCCAATACGCAAAGGCGTCGTCGGCAGAAGTGCCGCCCATGACCGAGATGCTGGGCATCACGCCTTCGTCATAGAGGCCCTTCAGGAAGTTCAGAGTTTCGATGCTGGCAGGATCCCGCAGCGTGCACGTGGTACGCGCGGAGTCGATGATCGGCACGACACCAGCCGAGGCGATCCAGTTTGGATAGCCCGCCTGGTATTCGGAGTAGACCGCAGCACCATAGACGTCGTTCTCGGGGTCAGTCAGCGCGCGAGCAGCCTCGGCGAAGTCGTCCCACGTCCACCCGGCGGTCGGATATTCCAGCCCGGCGGCGTCGAACATTTCCTTATTGTAGAAGATCGCGATCGAGTCCCAGTTCACGGGCGCGGCGTACAGATCACCGTTCTCGTCGCGGTACGGGTCCACCATGCCGCTGCCCCAGACCTCGGTATCCACACCGGCGCCCTCGAAGTACGACTGCAGGTTCAGCAGAACATCATTCTGCATGTAGAAGTGGACATAGGTCTGCGACATGTTGAAGACGTCAGGCAGTTCCCCGCCCGCCGCATTGGTCGCCAGCAGATCCCAGTACTGCGCCCACGGCTGGACCTGCAGGTCGACCTCGGCGCCAGGGCAATAGTCGGCGGTCCACTGGTCGATGGCTTCGCCGATGATCCCGGCCCACACTTCGTCCCAGACCCACATGGTCAGCTCGCCCGGCGCCTCGCATGGCTGGGCAGCAATGGTTGGGTCTTCCCCATCCTGGGCGAAAGCCGGAAATGCAGCAAGCAGTAAAGAAAGCACCAAGAGACCAGACGTAAACACAAGACGACTTTTCATGTCAATCTCCTAATGGTTGACTGTGCGCTTCGGCATTGCCGTGCTCGCAGCCGTAAAGCCGCTCCGTTCTATTATAACGGGGTTCTGAGCTTAGGGGTGATCTCGCACAGTTGAAAGGCCAACCAGGGAAGAAGAAGTGGGAAATCGCCCTTGACGGGGGTTGGGCGCTATGGTATGATGTCGCCCGTTAGCAGGGGGCGTAGTGTAGCGGTTAACATGCCGGCCTGTCAAGCCGGAGATCGCGGGTTCGAATCCCGTCGCTCCCGT
>CBINGT010000385.1:0-3969 GCA_966250245.1 uncultured Anaerolineae bacterium | reverse complement strand
CTAAGCCGCTTTGATCGCACCGGCCCGAATCTGCTGCGCGGGTTTGTGTGGTTTGAGGCGGGGCGGCTGGTCGGCAATGTCTCGCTTTCGCCCGCCGGGTATGGCGGCGGGTGGGTAATCGCGAATGTCGCCGTGCATCCAGATTTCCGGCGGCACGGCATCGCGCGCCACCTGATGCACGCCGCGCTGGAATGGGTGCAGGCAAACGGCCGGTTCGCCACGCTGCAAGTCGAGGCCGATAACGACGCCGCCCGCGCGCTGTACGACAGCCTGGGGTTTCGCGCGCAACGGACGTTCACCCGCTGGCGGCGCGCGAGCTTCTTCGCGCAGCCCGGGCCGGCGGCGGACGTCCCGCTCCGCCTGCTGGGCCCCGGCGACGCGTCCGCGCTCTACACGCTGGCGCAGCGCGTACGCCCCAACGAGGCGGGCGGGCTTGGCTGGCTGCGCCCGACCCGGCCCGATGCTCTGAGGCTATCACGCTTCGCCGGGCTGAAGCGGCTGATCAGCGGGCGCTCGGTCAGGATGTGGGGCGTTCCGGCAGACGACCGGACGCTCAGCGCGGCGCTGATCACCGAGACGCGAATGGGCTGCACGACGGCGCTGTTTGACCTGCTGGTCGATCCCGCCTACCAGGGCGCGCGCGAGGCGCCGCTGATCGGCCACCTGATCCGCGTTTTCGCCGGGTCCCGCCAGCCGCTGGTGACCGAGCATCCGGCAGACGACATTCACGCGGAAGAGCATCTGCGCGCCAATTACTTTCGACCTGAGCGCACGCTGGTTCACATGATCTGGCCCGCGCATATCCGGTAACACGACAGCACGGAAGGACTACACATGTCAACGGCAGAAGAACGGATGCGGATTCTTCAGATGATCCAAGAGGGCAAAGTGACGCCCGAAGAAGGCGCGAACTTGCTGTCAGCGCTGAATAGCGGCGCGCGACCGGGTCCGCCGCCCGCGTCCGCGCCAGAGCCGCGTATGCTTCGCGTGCGGATCACCGATCTGCGCACCGGTAAGACCAAGGTGAACGTCAACATCCCGATGGGGCTGGTGAACGTCGGCCTGAAGCTCGGCGCGCGGTTCGTGCCGACCAGCTCCGGCGTCGACTATGACGAGATCATGACGGCGATCAAGAGCGGCGCCAGCGGCAAAGTCGCCGACATCGAAGACGGCGAAAGCGGCGAGCACGTCGAGATCTGGGTCGAATAGCGTCCAGCGCCCGTTTCTACCCCGCCCGCTCGCGGATTGCCTCGTTCATTGCACGCTCAAACCCCGGCAGCGATTGCTCGATCATGTCGTCGCTGGCGGTGATCGATAGCCGGAAGTAACCGGGCGCTTCCGTGACCATCCCCGGCAGGCACAGGATGTTGTGCCGCAGCAAGATCTGGGAAAACGCCCAGTCGTCCTCAAGCGGGGAGCGCGGCAGCAGGTAGAACGTCCCCTCAGGCGAGTGCAACTCATAGCCGAGCTCGCGCAGCGCCCCCACCAGCCGATCGCGCCGCGCCTGCAACTGCGTCACGTCGATCGACAGGCGCTCAAGCTCTGGAACGGCGTGTTGTAGCAAAGCATTGGCAAAGGTGAAGCCGGTCGTGATCTGCGCCATCATCAACGCCCCGCGCAACGTCTCACGCTCCGGCATGGACGGCGGCAGGGCGATATAGCCGATGCGCTGGCCGGGCGTGAGCAGCGTTTTGCCGTAGGTGTACACCAGCAGCGTGTACGGGTAGAACTCGGTCGGGCTGGGGTATCGCGCGCCGTCGAAGACGATACGGCTGTACGCCTCGTCAGACAGCAGATACACCGGCCGCCCGTGCCGCACGCTCGCCTCGGCCAGCAGATCGGCCAGGGCGCGCAGCGTCTCCGGCGGGTAGATGCGCCCGGTCGGGTTGTGCGGCGAATTGACGATGATCGCGCGGGTGCGCGGCGTAATCGCGTCGGCTATCGCGTTCAGGTCGAGGTCGAACGTGTCCGGCTCGACGCGCACGCGGACCGGCTGCGCGCCCACAGCGGTGATCTGCGCCTCGTAGAAGAACCAGGGCGGGGCCATAAACAAAACCTCGTCGCCCGGCCCTGCCAGCGTCCACAGCGAGACAAACAGCCCGGCGAACGCGCCGGTCGTCATCAGGATATCTTCGGGCGCAAAGTCGATCCCGCGCCACGCGCGCAGCGACGCGCTGATCGCTTCCTGCGCGACGGGATTGCTGAGCGTATAGGCGAACCAGTCCTTATCCTGCGGCACCGTCGCTCGCTGGAGCGCGGCGACATAGTCAGGCAGCGCTTTCTCCTGCGGGTTGCCAAAGGCGAAATTCGCCAGTTCGGGGCGCTGAGCGTATTCCTGAGCAAGTTCGATGAAACGCAAGGCCGGTTCCATAACGGCGCCAAGCGAGGCAATCCGAGCAGCGAGCTGGTGAGAGGCGGTCATCGTTGAAGGCTCCTGTGATCTCAATACCAGCCGAGTCAATGCATCTAGAATAATGCTTATTACGGATATTTATCCGAAACGGTGCATAAAAAAGCCCGAGCCGCCTGCGCGACTCGGGCCGACTTCTTTTGTGTGTTTGACACCGCTTATGGGCGCTCAATCGCGCCGGTCAGCACGACGACCAGCAGATCGACGGTATGCTGGATGTCGCTGAGCAACGCCGTTTCGCTGCGAGTGTGGACATTCCGCGCCGGGATGCCCACCGCGCCGGACGGGATCCCAGCGCGCACAAGCTGCATCGTCGCCGCGTCGGTCGTGCCGATCTGCATCACATCGACCTGATAGGGGATGCCCGCTTCTTCGGCGCGCTGGATCATCAAGTCTTTGATCCACGCTGGGACGATATGCCCCGTGTCACGCGCCTTGATGGCCGGACCCGCGCCAAGCTTAACCGGCGTCGGAGAGGGCTTGGGCACATCGCCGGTCGGGGAAATGTCGATCGCGATGCCGAGGTGCGGCTCCACCCCGTACGCGCCGGTCATCGCCCCACGCGAGCCGACTTCTTCCTGCACCGTGAACACGCCGAACACGGTATGCGGCGTGCCCTGCTCTCGCAGGCGGCGCAGCGTCTCGACCAGCACCGCGCAGCCGAGCCGGTTGTCGAGCGTCTTGGAGATCACGCGGCCATCGTACCACACCGTCTCGGCGACGAATGCACCGGGGTCGCCCGGCTTGACGCCGCTATTCTCCGGCAGGTCGAGGAAGAACCCGTCCAGGCCGGGGATCGTCGTGCGCTTGCTGAACTGGTTTTCCACGCCCACCGCTGCGATCACGCCGTTCTCGAAGCGCACGCGCGAGCCGAGCAGCGTCGCGGGCAGCACACCGCCCAGGTTGGCGAAGCGCGCGAACCCCTGGCGGTCAATGTGCGACACCACGACGCCGATCTCGTCCATGTGCGCGCTGACCATCACACGCACCGGCCCTTCCCCGATGCGGCAGATCAGATTGCCGAGCGGGTCGACCCACACTTCATCGGCCAGCGGCTCGACTTCGGCGCGAATCAGCTCGCGGACGTGATGCTCATACCCGGATGGCCCCCACGCCTCGGCTAGCTTCGTGATAAGTTCTTCCACGGTTAGTTCCTTTCCAAAACGGCCGGAGTCAGCGCCATCAACGCGGCGCGCAGCAGTCGGCTCTGATTCTCAAAATCGGACACGCTCATAATGCTGTGTGGGCCATGCAGATAGCGGCACGGGTTGGCGACCACCGCGCTCGGCACGCCGCCGCCGGTCAGGTGAATGGCGCCCGCGTCGGTTCCCCCGGCGTGCTGCGCCGAGCGGAACTGGTATGGGATACCCTCGCGGTCGCCGGTCTGTGCAAGGTGGCGCACCAGGCGCGGATCGCTGACCATCGAACGGTCCGCAACCGTGATCGCCGGGCCCGCGCCGAGGCGCGTGATCGTCGTGTGATCCGGCTCGTCGGTGTCCTCAGGCTGGAGGTCATGGCAGGCGGTCGATTCGAGCACGTAAGCGACGTCCGGCGCGATG
>CBINGT010000384.1:0-3971 GCA_966250245.1 uncultured Anaerolineae bacterium | reverse complement strand
TTTGCCGAGACGACGCCGCGTGGCTTGTTCAGCAGGATGTAGACGTATTCCGGCCGCGCCGCGAGCCGCTTCCCATCGACGCGGATGTCGTGCACGGCGGGGTCGGCCTTGTCGCCAAGCTGCGCGACGCGCCCGTCGACCGTCACGCGGCCTTCAAGGATCATCTGCTCGGCGGCGCGGCGCGAGGCGATCCGCGCCTGAGAGATCAACTTCTGGAGACGTTCTTCGCTCATGTTGACCTTAATACGGATCCGCCGGTGCGGCGAATGACGACCAGCGTCGTGTCGTCAAAGGGTGGCGCGGCGCCCATGAACTGCGCGACGGACGTGTTGATCCGCTTCAGCACCTCGGCGGCGGGCAATCCTATCGCACGACGCACCACGTCGGCCAGCCGCGCCTCACCGTAGGGCTCGCCTTGCAGGTTCTCGGCTTCGGTCAGGCCGTCGGTGTAGAGCACCAGCACGTCGCCGGGCTGCATGCGGCGCTGAATGGCCTGAACGGGAAGCTCGTCGAACCAGCCGATCGCGCGACCCCCACGCGGCAGGAACTCGGCCTCTCCTTGCGCGGCGCGGACCAGTAGCGGCCGGTTGTGCCCCGCGCTGACTCCGGTCACCTCGCCCTGCGGCGCGAGAATGGCGTAATAAACGGTCACAAACATCCCCGCGCGGGCGTCTTCCGCGATCAGGCGGTTGGTGTGCTGAAGCGCTTCTTCGGGCGTGGCGGCGGTTTGCGCGCTGCTGCGGATCAGGCTCCGCGCGACGGCCATGAAGATCGCGGCGGGCGCGCCCTTGTCGGACACATCCCCCACAACCACGCCGAGGCGGCCGTCCGGCAGTTTAAACCAGTCGTAGAAATCGCCCGCGACCTGCCGCGCCGAGCGCCAGTCCGCCACGATCTCGTAGCCGGGGAAGTCGGGGAGTGTGGTCGGGAGCAGGCCGCGCTGGATGTCGTGCGCCATCTGAAGCTCCTGCTCCAGGCGGCCCTTTTCGACGGCGATCTTGTACAGCCGCGCGTTTTCGATGGCGGTGCCCGCCTGGCTGGCGAACGCTGTCAGCAGCGCGAGGTGGCCCTCGTCAAACAGCCCGCTTTGCAGCCGGTTGTCGACATAGATCAGCCCGATCAGCCGCTCTTTTACCAGGATCGGCACGCACAGGATCGAGCGCAGGCCGAGCACCATGATGCTCTGTCCGCTGGTGAAGCGCTCGTCAAACTGGGCGTTGTCGGTCAGCAATGGCTCGCGGGTTTGCTCCACGCGGCGGATGATGGTCGTGCTGACCTGAAATTCGGGAAGCTCCAGCACGTCCCGCTCCATGCCGCGTGCGACGCGGAATTCCAGCGGCGCCTGGACTGAGTCGCGCAGCATCAGGAATCCGCGCTCTGCCCCGGTGACCTCGATCACCCGGTCCATGACGTTCTCAAGCACCTCGTCAAGGTCCAGGGTGGAGTTGAGCGTACGCGTGATTTCGTACAGCGTGGCGAGGTACTCAGGGTGCTGCGGCGCGGTCAAGGGCTGGCTCATGCGGCTGCCTTCTCACGTGTGGGCTGCGGCGCATTATAGCACCCCGCCGGGCGCTTTGCCTACCTGCCAAAGATGTCTGTTATAATCGCCCGCCGAGAGCCGTGCTTCACCCGCTGAAGGAGCCGTCATGAACCCCTACGAATACATTGACACGCACCGCGATGCGTTCCTCGAAGAACTGATTGAACTGCTGCGAATTCCGAGCATCAGCACGATGTCTGAGCATAATGGCGACGTGCGTCGCGCCGCCGAGTGGATTGCGGACCACCTCAAGACGATCGGTATGGAGCAGGTGGAGATCGTCGAGACGCAGCGCCACCCGATTGTGTACGCCGAATGGCTCGGCGCGCCCGGCAAACCGACATTGTTGATCTACGGGCATTATGACGTGCAGCCGGTGGATGACCCCGAAGGGCACTGGAAAAGCGACCCGTTCGAGCCGGTGATCCGCGATGGTAACCTGTACGCACGCGGCGCGACCGACGACAAAGGGCAGACCTTCGCGCAGATGAAGGCGGTCCAGGCGTTGCTGGCGTCGGGGGAGATGCCGGTTAACGTCAAGTTCGTGATCGAGGGCGAGGAAGAGTCGGGGTCCGACAGCCTGTACCCGTTCGTGGATGCCAATGCCGAGCGGCTGGCGGCGGATCTGGTCGTTATTTCCGATACCGGCATGAAGTCGCTGGACGAGCCGTCGATCGTCTACGGTCTGCGTGGCATCGTGTATATGGAGGTCGAGGTACGCGGCCCGCAGCATGACCTCCATTCCGGCACGTTTGGCGGCGTGGTCCACAACCCGGCGCAGGCGCTGGTCGAGATCCTGGCGAAGCTGCACGACGAAGAGGGGCGGATTACGGTGCCCGGCTTTTACGATCGCGTGATCGTGCCGGACGCCGAGGAGCGCGCTGAGCTGGCGAAGACGCCGCTCCGCGAGGAGCAGCTTCGCCGCGATACGGGCGTCCCGCAGTCGTGGGGTGAGGCGGAGTTCGCGCCGCATGAGCGCACTGGCATCCGCCCGACGCTGGAGATCAACGGTCTGGTCAGCGGGTGGACGGGACAGGGCACGAAGACCGTGCTTCCGGCGAAGGCGATGGCGAAGGTCAGTTGCCGCCTGGTGCCGGAGCAGGACGCCGAAGAGATCTATGCGCTGGTGCGCGACTACGTCCGCGCGCTGACGCCGCCCACGGTGACCAGCGAGGTCCGGTTGCTACATCACGGTCGCTGGGCGGTGGTCGATGTGAAGTCGCCGGAGATGCAGGCGGCGCTCGAGGCGTACGAGTTCGGTTTCGGCAAGCGCCCGACGTTTGTGCGTGAGGGCGGGTCGGTGCCGATTGTCGGCAAGTTCCAGAGCGCGCTGAATGCGCCGGTGGTGCTGATGGGCTTCGGCTTGCAGGACGACAACCTGCACGGCCCAAATGAGAAATTCACGCTGGCCTGCTTCGAGCGTGGCATGAAGACGCTGGTCAAGTATTACCAACTGCTCGGCGAGCGGGCGTAACCCAGCTATACGACCCGGGGATCGCTGGCGTGCGGTTCCCGGGTTTTTGATTCCCCTCCACGACGAAAACGCACAGCTTATTCCGAGCCGAGCGCGCGAGCCAGAATCTGCTGGACGGCCTCGGTTTTCGCGACAGCATACTGCTGCATGTGTCCGCATGGTGTTGCGCCCGGGGAAGGGGGATGCTCTTAATATCCATTAAATAAGCTATAAATAACTATTAAATTTGCCGCTTGCGGGCCGAATGACTATAATGCCGTCAAGAACGGCTGTATGGTACACTGTAGGAGGCTCTTACATGGCACGCAGCGGAGACCAAAACGGCGGGATGTATTATCCCAGTGAGGCCGTCATGGCGCGCAGCCGGCTCGACGACCTGCAGGCGCTGCAGCAGGCGATGCTCGTCGACATGCCCGGCACGTGGGCGGAGATCGCGCGGGAGAACTTCGAGTGGTACGAGCCGTGGCATACGACGCTCGACGAGTCGAATGCTCCTTTCTATCAGTGGTTTGTGGGTGGCAAGACCAATATTGTTTTGAACGCACTCGACCGACATGTTAGAAGCTGGCGGCGCAATAAGGCTGCTCTGATCTGGGAAGGCGAAAACTACGAAACCCGCACTTACACTTATCAGCAGTTGAACCGCGAGGTCAGCCGGTTTGCGAGCGTCCTGCGCGCGATGGGCGTGGAGCGGGGCGATCGCGTCACGATCTACATGGGGCGCATCCCAGAGATCATCGTCGCGATGCTGGCTTGCGCGAAGATCGGCGCGGTGCACAGCGTTGTGTATGGCGGCTTCTCGGTCGAGGCGCTGCATGGCCGCATTGAGGACAGCCAGAGCAAGATCGCGATCACGGCGGACGGCGCGTGGCTGCGCGGGAATATCGTCCCCCTGAAGGATATTATGGACGAGGCGCTCCAGCGCGCGCCTAGCGTCCAGACGGTGATCGTTGTCAA
>CBINGT010000383.1:0-3980 GCA_966250245.1 uncultured Anaerolineae bacterium | reverse complement strand
GATGTAGCTCGTTAGCCAGACGTTTCGGGGGGACGGCGCGCCCGTCCCCCACACTCACCATGTATGAGGAGTTGCACTTGAGCGCACGATCGGATCGCACACCCCTATTGGAAGTCAAAGGCATCTCGAAGGCGTTTCCGGGTGTCCAGGCGCTGAAAGACGTCGATTTCGAGGTCTATCCCGGCGAGGTCGTCGCCTTGATCGGCGAAAACGGCGCGGGCAAGTCCACCCTGATCAAGATCCTGTCCGGAGCGTACCGCAGCGACGCAGGGACAATGCGGTTGGGTGGCGAGCCGTTCGACCCGAAGGATCCGCGCCATGCGCAGCAGCAGGGGATCGCGGTCATCTACCAGGAGTTCAACCTGACGCCGAATCAGGACGTCGCGACGAACATCTTCCTGGGGCGCGAGCCAGACGCCAGCGGGCCGTTGCGCCTGCTGTCGGTGGTGAGCCGAAGCAAGATGGAGCGCGAGACACGGCGGCTGCTCGAAACACTTGGCGCGAATTTCTCGCCGCGCGCGCTGGTCCAAAACCTATCTGTTGCCGAGCAGCAGATGGTCGAGATCGCCAAGGCGCTTTCGATGGACGCACGTGTCATCATCATGGACGAGCCAACGTCCGCGCTTGGCGATGACGAAGTGCGCGTGCTGTTTGAGCTGGTCGGGCGTCTGCGCGAGCGCGGCCTGGGCATCATCTTCATCTCGCACCGGCTCGACGAAGTTTTCACCATCGCAGACCGGATCGTCGTGCTGCGCGATGGAGAGCGTGTCGGAGAGCTTTCGATCGACGAAGCAACGCACGACAAGGTGATCGGGCTGATGGTCGGGCGCGACATCCGCGACGTGTTCCAGAAGAAGCAGGTCACCCCTGGCGAGGTCGTGCTTGAAGCGCGCGGCCTGACGCGGCGCGGCGTAATCGAAGACATCAGCTTCACGCTGCGGCGCGGCGAAATTCTGGGGGTAGCCGGGCTGGTCGGCTCCGGCCGGACGGAAATTGCGCGCGCGTTGTTCGGCGCGGACCCCCTCGACGCGGGAGAAGTGCTGATCGACGGGCAGCCGGTCGAAATCCGCTCCCCCGCCGACGCCGTCCGCGCCGGATTGGCGCTCGTGCCGGAAGACCGCAAGGAAGATGGGCTGATCCTGATGCAGTCGGTCCGCGAAAACATCACCCTGCCGAACCTAGACACGCTGTCCGCGTCGTTCGGCGTGATCCAGCGCGACAAGGCGAACGAGCTGGCAGCGCGCTATGTCGACCGGCTCACCATCCGCACGCCCAGCCTTCGACAGCGCGTGGAATACCTGTCTGGCGGCAACCAGCAGAAAACCGTTCTGGCAAAATGGCTGGCGTCCAACCCCAAAGTGCTGATCCTTGACGAGCCGACACGCGGGATCGACGTCGGCGCGAAGTCTGAGGTGCATGCTTTGATGAGCCAGCTTGCCGGGATGGGGATCGGCATCATCATGATCTCGTCCGAGCTTCCAGAAATTCTCGGCATGAGCGATCGCATCCTGGTCGTCGCAGAAGGGCGCATTACCGCGGTGCTTGATGCATCCGAGGCGACCCAAGAAACGATCATGGCTTACGCCTGCCTGGACGCTGCAACCGCGCCGGAACGCTGAACGGGCTGCGCCGCCAGCCACAAGCATTCCGGCGCGCGCTTATCACGCGGAGGCCGCCCCTTTACACGCCCTCTAATCCCCACCATGCCCCGCCCGCACGAGTTTGCGCGCACCCCTGCCGACAAGTGCTACAATAGAGCAGCGGCTTACTGCCACGAAATAATGACTTTTGCAAGGAGGCAATGCTTGATGCGGCCAACAAGTCTTTTGAGGTGGTTGCCCCTGCTCCTTGCGCTGGTAATGGT
The DNA here is from genome assembly GCA_966250245.1 of uncultured Anaerolineae bacterium. Classification (GTDB taxonomy): domain Bacteria; phylum Chloroflexota; class Anaerolineae; order Aggregatilineales; family Aggregatilineaceae; genus DYGX01. Next base: position 2,116 of record CBINGT010000383.1, on the reverse strand, counting down.
GTTCGGCGACGCAACCGCGCTCGCTCAGGATAACGGCCGCGAACCGCTGACGATCGGCTTCTCGCAGGTCGGGTCCGAAAGCGACTGGCGCACCGCCTTCACGGAAATCACGCTCGCTGAAGCCGAGCGGCGCGGCATCAACTTGATTTTCTCGAACGCCGAAAACAGCCAGGAAAACCAGATTGCGGCGCTGCGTTCGTTTGTCGAGCAGAGTGTCGATGCGATCATGCTCGCCCCGGTGATCGAAACCGGATGGGCTCCCATTTTGCAGGAGATCCAGGCAGCAGGCATTCCGGTGGTGATCATCGACCGCAACGTGACCGCGGACGACTCGCTTTACCTCACGCGCATCTCGTCAGACTTCGTGTTTGAAGGGCGGCTCGCGGCGGCATGGCTGGCGCAGGCGACCTCTGGCAACTGCAAGATCGTCGAGCTTCAGGGGACGGTCGGCTCTAGCGCGGCGCGGGACCGGGAAATCGGCTTCAACGAGGTGATCTCGCTGTTTCCGAACATGGAGATCATCGTCTCGCAAACGGCAGACTTCCGGCGCGCGATGGGCCGCGAGGTGATGGCGAGCATTCTGCACACCGAAAACCCTAGCGAGATCTGCGCGGTGTGGTCGCACAACGACGACATGGCGATCGGCGCGATCGAGGCGATCAAGGCGGCGGGGCTCGATCCCGGTGACGACATCCTGATCGTGTCCGTCGACGCGATTCCGGACATCTTCCTGGCGATGATGAATGGCGACGCAAACGCCACGGTCGAGCTCAGCCCGTACATGGCCGGACCTGCCTTTGACGCAATCGAGGCGTACCTGCGCGGAGAGCCGGTCCCCAAGTGGATCCCGGTCAACGCGGGGATCTACCTGCCAGACACCGCCGCCGAAGAATACGCACGCCGCAAGCGCTGACGCTGGCCCCACCCGCACAGCTCCCCTACCACAGCCGCCCGCGCTGGCCCGGCGTATTTCGGGTAGATTACTTCACTCGGAATCGATAAAATACGCGAATTGGCTGCTTGAAAGGTCGCAAACCAACAGGAACGCTGATGGCGAATTCAAAGCCGCCCCGCCCCACTATGCTGGACGTCGCCCGGCTCTCGGGTGTGTCGTACCAGACAGTCTCCCGCGTCATCAACGATCACCCCTACGTCTCGAAGGAAACACGCCAGCGGGTCCAGGCCGCGATCGATAAACTCGGCTACCGGCCAAGCAAGGCGGCGACCAAGCTCGCCTCGAAGTCGTCCAAAATCATCGCCGTGATCCTGTACGGCATCTGGCTGCCTGGCCAGTCGGAGATCGCGCTCAATGTGGAGCTTGCGGCCAAAACCAGCGGCTTCGACGTCATTCTGATCAACATCACCGAGCCGCGCCACCAGCTTATTGAGGCGCTCGACAACATCAAGGGCTGGGCGGTGGATGGCATCATCTCGATCGTGCCGGTCAAGGGGCTGGCGTTCGAGGAAATGCGCGCGATCACCGGGGAGACGCCGGTCGTCCAGATCGGCTCGGTGCGCGCGTCCGGCACGCCATCGGTCACCATTGACGAAACCTATGGCACGGAGCAGCTTGTCAGCCACCTGATCGACCTCGGACACACCCGTTTCGCGGAGATCAGCGGTCCGCTGGACTGGTTCAGCGCGCAGGTGCGGCATCAGGCGACGCTCGACACGCTTGCCGCGCGCGGGCTCGACGCACCGGTGTCGGATGAGGCGAACTGGACCGTCTCCGGCGGCTATCGCGCTGCGAAGCGCCTGCTCGAAGCCGGGCACGACTTCACCGCGCTAGTGGTAGCGAACGATAGCATGGCGCTCGGCGCAATCCGCGCGCTGCACGAAGCAGGGCTGTCCGTTCCCCGCGATGTGTCGGTCGTCGGGTTTGACGACATCCCCGAGGCGGCCTACTTCTCGCCGCCGTTGACAACCGTCCGCCGCAATCTGATCCAGCTTGGCATGGCAAGTTTTGAGTATCTCATGCAGGTCATGGACGATCCGGACGCCCCGGCCGAGCAGCGAGTTCTGCTGCCGCGCGTGATCTACCGCGAGAGCACCGGCTCGCCCAACACCCCCTAGCGCCTTTCCGCAGCGCTTAGGCGTAAATAAAGATAAACCCCAC
>CBINGT010000382.1:0-3981 GCA_966250245.1 uncultured Anaerolineae bacterium | reverse complement strand
GGAAGCGCCAGCGCCAGCAGCACCACCGCAAACCGCGCCAGCGTTCGCTCCCACCCGCTGGCAGGCAGGCCGCCGCGCAGCCATCCGCGCGCCTCGCGCAGCCACGCGCCGATCTCGCGCCGGGACCACACACCCGCCAGCGCCAGCACCAGCGCGACGCTCAACGCGTTGAGCGCGACCATCCCCACCAGCGCGACGATCAGCGACAGCGCGCCGAGGCCGATCATCCCATCCAGCGCCAGACGCTCCGCCGCGCTCCACCCGGTCAGGTCGAGCGGTTTTAGCAGGCGGCGCCCCAGCCCGGCGGCGATCGCGGCGAAGCCTGCGGCGACCGCCAGATCGAACAGCGCGCCGCCGAGCGCCACAGCCAGCGCGGGCGTCAGCGGCTTGTGCACCCAGTAATACAGCCCGAGGACAAGCGCCATCCACACGACGGCCACAATCACGGCGACAGTCCGGTGCGTGGTGGCGTCAGGCGGGCGGACGGATTCGCTTGCGGGGGATGGGTCGGTTTCCTCGCGGTGCATGGCTCAGTCGAGGGCGTTGGCGCGGCGCAGGGATTCGATCACGCGCGGCTGGGCGGGGTACTCTGCCGGGCGGAACGGGCGGCCGCACAGTTGCTCATAGACCTGCTGGTAACGCTGGCTGATGGCGACGATCTGCGCGTCTGGCAGAGGCGGGAGCACGTCGTGCGGGCCAAAGCCCTGCTCCTGATACCACAGGCGGATCATCTCGCGGTCGAAGCTCTCCGGCTCCTCGCCCGCCTCAAAGCGCTCGTCGTACGTCTCGACGCGCCAGAAGCGGCTGCTGTTCGGCGTGTGAAGCTCGTCGATCAGCACGAGGTCGCCGTGCAGATCCAGTCCGAATTCATATTTGCTGTCTACGAGCAGCAGGTCCGCCAGCACGGAAAGCTGACGCCCGCGCTGGAACAGGCGTAGCGCGACGTCGTGGATGCGGTCCCACAACTCGACCGGGATGCCACGCTGCAGCACTTCTTCGACGGTCAGCGGGCGGTCGTGCGCCTGCCCAAAGGTCTTTTCGGCTGCGGTCACGATCGGGCGCGGAAGCTCCTGATTCTTGCGCAGCCCATCGGGGAAACTGATCCCGTAGATGACACGCTCGCCCGCTTCGTACTGCGCCCACAGGCTCGACGGCGTGATCCCGCTGATAAAGCCGCGCACCACCACTGCGATCGGCAGCGGGTCGGCGGAGAGCGCGATGGTCACGTTCGGGTCGGGGATGTCGATCGCGTGGTTTGGCGTGATGTCGGCGGTTTGCTCAAACCACCAGGCAGTAAGCTGGTTGAGAATCTGGCCTTGATAGGGCACCAGACCGACCTGCTGGTCGAAGATGGTGAAGCGATCGGTGCTAATCGCGAGACGGCGCCCGTCGGCCAGCGCGTAATTATCGCGTACCTGCCCGCGCTCGGCGGTCAGCCCCGGCAGCGCGACTTCGTCTAATGCCAGCGGAATCGCGGAGCGGATTTCAGCGGATGTCAGCATGGGGCGCCAGTCCTTTCCACAGCGAGCAGTACAGCGATAAGCGGTAGCAGTTAGCCGTTAGCGGACCGATGCTTTTCGGCTGGCGGCTCATCGCTTACCGCTCACGGCTTAACTTACGATCATAAACCCAAACGCGGCTGCGGGAAAAGGGCAGAAAAAAGGACCGGCGTCTGAGAGCGGCGCCGGTCCGAAAAATGCGATTGCGTGAAGGTTACTCGGCGACGTAGCCGCCGTCGACCAGGTAGTAGCCGCCGGTGATGAACGACGCCTCGTCCGAGCACAGGAAGACGACCAGCTCGGCCACTTCTTCCGGCTCGCCCAGGCGGCCGATCGGGTGCTTGGTCACAAGCCAGTCAAGCACTTCCTGCGACAGACCGTTCTCGATCATCGGGGTGCGGATGAACGCCGGGCACACCGCCGTGACGCGGATCCCCTTGCTCGAGTATTCGAGCGCGGCGTTCTTGGTCAGGCCGATAACGCCGTGCTTCGCGGCGACGTACGCCGCCGAATTCGCGAAGCCCACGGTGCCCAGGATCGAGGCCATGTTGACGATTGCGCCGCCGCCCGCCTTGAGCATCTCGGGGATCTGGTAGCGCATGCCGTAGAACACGCCCGACAGATTAATGCCGATCACCTTGTCCCACCCGTCGATCGGGTATTCCCCGACCGGCGCGGCCGGGCCGCCGATGCCCGCGTTATTGCACGCGAAATGCAGCGCGCCAAACGCCTCGACCGTCGCGCGGACCAACTGCTCGACCTCGGCGGCGTTCGAAACGTCCGTCTTGAAGAAGCGCGCCTGGCCGCCCTTTTCCTCGATCAGCCGGACGGTTTCGTTTCCGCCACTTTCGTCGACATCACTGACCATCACCTTGACGCCTTCGCGGGCAAAGGCGAGCGCTGTGCTCCGCCCGATCCCCGAAGCGCCGCCCGTTACAATGGCAACCTTCCCGTTTAGACCACGCATTTCATACTCCTTTATCGATACACATTCAAACTGGTTCGCGACATCTCGTCGCAACACTACCCAGATCGAGCCAGGTTCGTATTGAACGGGCCAGCCGCGTACCAGCCCGGACGATCTCAAGGTATAGCCCGCGCAAACGGGCCGGGTTTGGGGAGATTTCAGAAAGCTTGGGGAGTTGCCAGATCATATCAACAAATGTTGAAGATGCAAAAATGTCATAAGGAAGAATTAAGGACCGGCGCCCAGGAGAGGGGCGCCGGTCGGATGATCGGTTATTGGATGGTGTATCCGCCATGATGGTAGCGTCTACCGTCATGGGCGGGGCTCAGTCCCGGTATTCGCCGGTGCTGTAGACGTAGACATACGGCGCGTCATAGCCGCCTTCCTGGCTCCAGTCGTACGCCCAGTGCGCATCCGTGATGGACAGGTTGACGCAGCCGTGGCTGTGCCGGTAGCCGAAGCCGTCGTGCCAGTACGTGCCGTGCAGCGAAATCGCCTGATCGAAGTACATCACGTAGGGCACGTTTTCGAGCGAGTAAAAGTCTGCCTGGCCCTCGGCGCCGCTCATGTGGCCGTTAACCTGCCGCGCCCAGACGGTGAAAACCCCTTCGCGCGTCGGCCATTGCGGCAGGCCCGACGATACCAGCGTCGCGAAGACCGGCGTATCGTCTTCGTACGCGATCATCACCTGCTCGAACAGGTCGATGGCAAACCAGCGGCCTTTGACCTGCGGCGGACGCTCCGGCTCGACAATCCGCGCGACCATCGTCTGCTGGATCCACGCGTCCGGCCCGACCAGATACCACTCCCAGCCGCCGACTTCGGCCGTCGCGAAGATGTTGACGCGCGTGTAACGCTCCAGCTTCGGGCGCGATTCGTCGCCCGCCGCACCGGGGACCGGGCTGGGATAGCTTGGCACCAGCACCCACGCCATCGGGTACTTCAACTCGCCTTCGAGGTACACGCCAGTGAACTCGCTCGGCCGGGCGACCGCAAGCTGGCTGCTGGGCATCCACTCCCCGTCGTTGATCTCGATCCAGTCGCCCTGGATGCGGTTGACGGTGACGTAGTTAAAGCCTTCGTCGATCGTGCCGATTGGTTCGCCGTTTGGCCCGTTGTAAATCGTAGCGGCGCCGCCGACGATCTTCCGGAAGGCGAAGCGCGACAGTTCTTCCTGGTTCACGGCCAGCGGGCGGACGTTCGGCTCGGGATACAGCAACATTTCGTCCAGCAGCATCTGGTATTCGACCGCGGGCAGCCCGGCGGTGCAACCAGGGCTGTTCGGGCTGGCGAGGCAGTCCGCGCGGGTGGGGCCAGCGGCTTGCGCCGCGCTGTTGGGCAGGATGAGGGCGGCAGCGATCAACAGCAGCAGACCAAGCGTGAAACGACGATAACGCACGATTCTTCCTCCGCGAGCAGCTAAAAGCCTAAGTGCAGCCAAGAGCAGCGAAGCACAGCCACGAGCAGAAAAGCAGCGATAGACAGCGGAAAGCGGCGTACGTGGCGCCTGACTGT
>CBINGT010000381.1:0-3989 GCA_966250245.1 uncultured Anaerolineae bacterium | reverse complement strand
TATAACCGTCTGGACCAGCCCGGCGCCCGGTTCTGGCCGGGTGCTGGACACACTGTATTTCCTGGTGCGAGAGGTCGGTGCGGTGGTGTACCAGGCAGGCAAGATCGCGCTAGGCGGTTAGCGGAGCGCGATAAGGAGCGATTGAGCGGCTGTGGCAACTGTGCTCGTCGTCGAAGATGACCCGGATCTGCGCTACCTCTACGCGGTGGCGCTGACCCGCGCCGGGCACACGGTCACGACCGCGCCGGAGACGATCCCCGCGCTGCTCCAACTCACCAACCACACGATCGACGTGATCGTGCTCGACGTGGGCCTGCCGGATCTGCCCGGCACGCGCCTGCTGGAGTTTATGCGCGGCGACCCTCGCCTGACGACCATCCCGGTCGTCGTGCTGTCCGCCGACCAGTCCTTGCAGGAGCGCGCGCTATCGCTCGGCGCAGCACGGTTTGTCACCAAGCCGGTCCGCCTGAAGACGCTGGCGACCATGATCTGCGATCTGGTCAATTCCTCACCGTCCGGCGAGCAGGCGTAGGGCGGGCGGCGTTCACCCGTCGCCTCGACCGTCGGTATTTCCCCATACAATGAAACTAGATGGCTCGCAGTCCTTTGCTCGCGGCGTGGGCGCAGGCCGGGCGTTTCAATTATGACTCTCTATGCAGAGTTTTGATGTGTGTCATATCGGAACGCTGACATCACAGTTTGCCGCGAAAGGAAAGGAACTGACATGAGCGAACATCACGAGGCGGATTTCGCGCTTCTGGCGCCCTATAACGAGCATGTGGCGCTGCTGGGAAGCTGGAACGATTGGGAGCCGATCCCGATGGAGCGCGGCGAGGATGGCTGGTGGCGCGTCAGCGTGCCGCTGCCGGACGGCGATTACCAGTACAAATATCAGCTCAAGTCGAAGAGCTACTTCTCTGAGGGCGAAATGGTGACCATTGCGGATCCTCGCTCGCTGGTCGTCTCGGACGACTTCGAGAACACGCTGATCACCGTGAAGAACGGCGAGCGGGTGGTCACCAATTACGAGTGGAAGCACGACGATAAGCCGCTGCCCGCGAACACGGATCTGGTGATCTACGAGCTGCACGTGCAGGATTTTGCGGGCGGGCCTGGCGACGTGCGCGAGGGCGCGCTAGGGCGCTTTCGCTACACCATCGAGAAGCTTGATTACCTGGTAGAACTGGGGATCAACGCGATCGAGCTGATGCCGGTCAGTGAGTTTCCCGGCGAGCACGGCTGGGGCTATAACCCGCGCTATCTGTTCGCAGTCGAGAAGTCGTACGGCACGCCGGACGACCTGTGCGCGCTGGTGGACGAGTGCCACGCACGCGGCATTCGGGTGATCCTCGACGGGGTCTACAATCACAGCGACGTTGCCACGCCGCTGGCGCAGATCGACCACAACTATTGGTATCACGGGCAGCCGATGGATGCGCCGGACCAGCAGTGGGGGCCGAAGTTCAACTACGAGTTTTACGACGAGCAGCTTGGCATCTGGCCCGCGCGGCAGTTTGCGCTGGACGCGATTCTGCACTGGATCACGCACTTCCACATCGACGGCATCCGCTTCGACGCGACCGCGATCATGCGGAACTTCGACTTTCTGTACTGGCTGAACGCCTCGATTTACCAGCACATCGGCGGGGCCAAGCCGTTTATCACGATCGCCGAGCACGTCCCGCAAGACCCGGCTGTGACTGGCCTCGAGGGTCCGCTCGACGCGGCATGGCACGAGCATTTCTCGAAGCAGCTTATGGCGACGATGTGCGGGAAGGAAAAGGACGGGCGCGATCCGTACAACCTTGACGCGCTGATCGGCGTGATCGACCCGCTCCGCGACGGGTTCGCCAGCGCGCAGAACGTGATCAAGTACATCGACAACCACGATCAAGAGCGGATCATGTGGCAGCTTGGCGAGGCGGGCTTCGTGGACGACGCGGCGTTCCGGCGGATGAAGATGGGCGCTGCGATCCTGATGACCGTGCCGGGCATCCCGATGATCTGGATGGGGCAGGAGTTTGGGGAGAGCGCGCCGCACACGCAGGAACGCCAGCCGATCGACTGGGCGCTGCTGCAAAACGAGCGCAACACCGACCTGCAGCTTACCTATCGCGGCCTGATCGCTCTGCGCAAGAACACGCCCGCGCTGCGGACGGACACCTTCGACGTCGTGCACCTCGATCAGGAGAGGTGTATCATGGCGTACAAACGCTGGAACGACGAAGGACAGGTCGTCGTGGTCGTCGCGAACCTGCAGGACGAGTTCGCGGGTGAGGTCCAGATCCCGAACTGGCCGGGCGACGGCACGTGGCATGAGTACATCAACGACTATGACATCGAGGCTGGCGGTGGCACGCTGACCGACACGCTGGCCGAGAGCGAGGTCAAGGTCTACATCAAAGCCGGGTGATCGATTGTTGTCCACATCCCGCTCCCTGATCATCCGGCGTTGCGCGGAACCTCACCTCTGGCCACACAGGAGAAAATGGGTTGGAGGTTAAGAGGTGAGGTTTCCCCGGCCAGCGCCGTTGCTATAGTTACTGCTAACCGCTAACTGCTAACTGCTTTTTTCAGGGAGAGAGGGAGATGAGGGGTAGACGATTCCGCTGGTTTGGCGGGCTGGCGCTGGTGCTTGCCGTCGCGCTATTGATGATTCCACCCATGATTGCGCGGGGCCAGGACGACGCGCCTGCCCCGCGAGTGGTTGAAACGTCTCCGTTGCCGGGCGAGGAGCTGGCACTCGACGAGCCGGTGACGTTCTTCTTTGACCAGCCGATGGATCGCGCGTCGGTCGAGGCGGCGTTCAGCGTCGATCCGGCGGTGGACGGCGCGCTGACCTGGGCGGGCGACTCCGCGCTGACCTTCACGCCGGACGCGCCCTACGAACGTGCGACCGAAGTTACGTTCCGCATCGGCGTTGAGGCGCAGTCGACGGACGGCGTGCCGCTGGCAGAGCCGTTCGCGCTGGCGCTGCAAACGATCGGCTTCCTCGAAGTGACCGAAGTGCTCCCCGCGCCCGGCTCTGAGTCGGTCACCGTGGACAGCGTGATCACGGTCATGTTTAACCGGCCAGTCGTCCCGCTGCTGACGGTCGAGGAGCAGGACACGCTGCCCGATCCGCTGGTGCTCGACCCGCCGGTCGAGGGGCAGGGCGAGTGGGTCAACACGTCGATCTACCTGTTCACGCCAGACGATGGGCTGCGCGGCGGCACGACCTACACCGCGACCGTCCCCGCCGGGCTGGAGGACGTGACGGGCGGCGTGCTGGCCGAAGACTTCACGTGGACATTCACCACGCTGCCGCCGGATGTGATCACGATTATTCCCGAGTCCGGCAGCAGTGGCGTGCGGCTCGAAGCGCCGGTGACCGTCAGCTTCACGCAGGCGATGGACCACGACGCGACCGAGCGCGCTTTCACGCTGGCGCGCATTTCGCCCGACGATGAGCGCACGCTGGAGATCGTTCCAGGCGAATTCCGCTGGGGCGAAGACAGCCGCAGCTTCAACTTCCACCCGGACGAGCCGCTTGCGCTGGGCGGGACCTACCGCGCGACGATCGACGCCAGCGTTGCGCTCAGCGAAACCGGCGCGCCGTTGCGCGAGAGCGCGACGAGCACGTTCAGCGCCGTTCCCGAACCGGCCATCGTGGAGACGTCGCCCTCTGACGGGCAGCAGGCCGCCGAACCCTACGGCGGGTTCACTCTGTTCTTCGCCGGACCGATGGACTGGGACACGATCGAAGACAAGGTGATCATCGACCCGGAACCCTGGCGCGACTACGACGTGTATTGGTCGGAGTGGCAGAACAGCTTCACCTTCGGGTTCGACACCGAGCCGAGCACGGAATACACCATCACGATCCTCCCGGGGATGCAGGACATCTACGGCAACACGATCGACGAGGGGATGGTCGTCACGTACACGACTCGGCCCTACGCGCCGGAGCTGAGCTTACAGGCGCCGGGGCGCGTCGGGCTGTACAGCGC
>CBINGT010000380.1:0-3997 GCA_966250245.1 uncultured Anaerolineae bacterium | reverse complement strand
CGGGCGAGGAACGAGTTATCGTCGCGGCAGGCGTCATACGCGCCCTGGAAATTCGTCACCAGCACCTGGCTGACGTCGACCCCGGCAAGCTGCCGCTCGACCACCACCACCGGCACGCCGCGTTCCACCAGCCGCGCGATGTTTTCGTCGGTTCCGGCAATCGAGGGGAACGCGACCACGGCGTCTACTTGCTGGCTGAGCAGAATCGAGACGTACTCGCGCTCTTTGTCGGGGTTCTCTTCGGTGCTGCAAAACAACGTGCGATAGCCGCTGCTAAAGAGGGTCTTCTCGAGCGCAAAAGAAAACTGTGCGAAGAACGGCTCGTTGATGCGCGGGACCAGCAGGCCGACCGTGTGCGTCGCCTGGCGGCGCAGGCCCTGAGCAATCGCGTTCGGCTGGTAACCGAGCGCCTGCATCGCGTTCATCACGCGCTCGCGCAAATCAGGGCTGACGTAGCGGCTGCCGTTCAGGACGCGCGACACGGTCGCAATCGAGACGTCCGCTTTCAACGCGACGTCCTTAATGGTTGTGATGCCGCCTTTCTCCGTGTTGTACATGCCCGTCCCCATCGCCGTCCAAATCGCTCGTTTGAACCTTACCATTCCGAACGAACCGCTGTCAAGCGCCCCTAAACACGCGCGCCCGAACCGGCTGGCTGACCGGTCGGGCGCGGCGCTCGGTAGAGCCGGATCGCTTACCCGGCGGGCAGGATGTTCGCGTTCAGCCGGAAGAAGTTATCCGGGTCATACTGCGCTTTGACGCGCGCCAGCCGGTCGTAGGCGTCGCCGAACGTCTGGCGCACAACTCGCTCGCGGTCTTCGAGGAAACCGGGAAAGTTCAGATATTCGACGCCGTCGGAGAACTGCTGCATGTCGCGGTACACCTCGCGCGCCCATGCGATGTTCGCCTCGTCGTCAGTCGGGTTTTCCCAGTTCGCCTCAATCCCCAGGTGGAACGGCGCGCTCCGCCCGCGGAACGCCATCTCAGTCGCAGGCCGGGCGACCGCCCCGCCCATGTGCCAAATATCAAGCGTCGAGTGGTGCGATGGCATGGCCTCGGTGTGCGCGATCAGCCGTTCGATGACCGGATCGCTCAGGCTGTCCATATAGGTCGATTTCCAGTAATAACGCCAGCCGCGTGGGTAGTCCTCGTCGAACAACTTCTGGACCTCGACATACGGCATCGGCCCGCTGAGGTCGATGATCGGGTCGGCGAACTCGCGCAGCGGCCGGATCACACGCTCGCCCTCGTCCAGCGGGCCACAGTGACACGCCAGGAAGATCACGGCGGGCTTGTGATGCCATGCTTCGGGATACGGCTCTACCGCCGGGACATGCTGCAAGATCGCGAACGAGCTGAGTTCATCGGGCGCCTGCGCCATCTGCTCGCGGAAGAAACGCAACGCGGGCCGTGCGATCTCCAGCGGATACAGCACGATCGCCTGCATGACCTCTGGCCCCACCGGGTGCAAGCGGTACTCGAACGTCGTCACCACGCCGAAGTTCCCGCCACCGCCGCGCACCGCCCAGAACAGATCCGGATTCTCGTCCTCGCTGGCGCGGACGACGCTTCCATCGGCCGTCACCATCTCGACAGATAGCAGGTTGTCACACGACAATCCGTATTTCCGGCGGAGCCACCCCAGCCCGCCGCCGAGCGTCAGACCGGCGATGCCAGTGTCCGTCACGACGCCGCCGGGTGTCGCCAGCCCGAAGACCTGCGTCTCGCGGTCCAGCTCGCCCCAGGTAACGCCGCCTTCGGCGCGGGCCGTGCGCTGGACCGGGTCCACCTCAACACGCTTCATGGGAGAGAGGTCAATGACCAGGCCGCCGTCGACCGTGCCCGTCCCGGCGACGTTGTGCCCGCCGCCGCGCACCGCCACCAGCATATCGCGCGCCCTGGCGAAGCGGACTGCCTCAACCACGTCATCTACTCCGGCGCAGCGAGCGATCAGCGCGGGCCGCCGGTCGATCATGCCGTTCCAGACGCTCCGCGCCTGATCGTAGTCGGGATCGCCAGGCCGGATCAGCTCGCCCTTAAGACGCCCGGCAAAAACAGCAAGCTCGTCTTCGGTGAGCTGGATCGGAGTTTGAATTCGGCTGAGTGCGTCGAAGGTTGCCATGATGCCATCTCCTACATCACTAAACCTAACGATGCCGAAGCCAGGCGTCAGCGGTGCTGCGTCCGGCGTTCTGCCATGCTGTGAAGCGTCCTGCTGCGGGCCACGCCGCCTAATATCGCCCGAGCAACCGCTGCCCCTCGGTGACGAGCCATTCACCGCTATCCCATTCGGTCAGCGCGCCGCCCGTCCAATAGCTCAGATCAAAGCGAACGGTCGCGCCGGGCCAGGGCGCCGTCACATAAACGCTGCGGAAGCCATCTGCGCCGGGCAGGTTGAATCCACAGGGCTCGGGAAACAGGGCGTCGAGCGTTTCCCGGTCGAGATCGGTGTCCAGATGGAACTGGAGCAACGGTGAGGTAACGTACCCATACGTCAGCTCAAACTTGGGCGTGCGCGGCGCGCCGAACGTGGTGATATCCCGGCTGAATTCGTCCGCGTTCGCCGGGACGACAAACGGCATTTCCGTATCTGGCGCGGGATATTCGTAAAGGTTAGAAGCGGCGCCCAGCGCATCGAGCAGGTTCTCCCAGGTCGGGCGGGGTACGCGCGAGGTCGGCAGTTCGACGCCAGTGTGATCGACGCGGACGATGTGCCCGCGCAGTTTCTCCGCAAGTTCTCTCGCTTCGATTGGCGGATTCGGCGGGGTGACAGGCGCGCCCGGCGGCATGAGGATCGGATCGTGCGAGTCCCAGCCAAGCAGCCGGATCCCGCCCATATAGATTATGAACAGGCCAATCGTGTCCAGCACTACGGTCGGGCGATCCACGACCGAAAACTCGAGCGTCGTCGCCGGAATCGCCTGCGCCGGATAGTCCGGCACCAGGACGAGCCGGTCGCGTTCCAGCTCAGCTTGGGGCGCCTCGCCCAGAATCGGTGCGATCACGTCGAACCACGCACGCGACGCCTCGTCCTGCGGCAGCAAATAACGTATCTGGTTGAGCCGGTTGCCGAGCATGTTTGCCCTCACTGTTTGCCTTGCCACACAGTAAAGCGTCCATCATAAGCGAAATCGCGCCGCTTTGCACCTCTGTCGCCCCGCACGGCGGAAGTCTGCTAGAATCAGGAGCGAGACACCCATGCAGCCGCTCCCGGCCAGGAGACTCCCCGTGCAGCACATGACGATCGCGCCCACCAGCGGCTTTGAAGTCCTGATCACGACCGAACGCTCCCAGGCCGCGATTATGGTCCTCGCGCCGGGCGAATCGACCGGCGGCCCCACCAACCGCCACGCAGCCAGCGACCAGTGGCTCTACATCACCGCCGGGCGCGGCTACGCGGTGGTCGACGGGCGGCGGGTCCGGCTGGAGCCGGGCAGCCTGCTGCTGATCGAAGCGGGCGAGGCGCACGAGATCGCCAACGACGGCGACGTGCCGCTTGAATCGCTCAACATCTACGCACCGCCCGAGTATTAGTCGCGACGGCCTCGCCTGCCCCGAAAGGAGCCCGTTCTGCCCAACGACCGCGCCATCCCTTGCGGGTTCGATCCCGATTTTGACGACCGCGCCTGGAACGACCTGTGGTTGAGCATCCCGGTGGCGCCGATCCCGCCGGGCGCGCACCCATCGGGCCATCGGGTGGAGCGCCACCTCGTCGACGCGATCCCTATCTTCGACCGCCTCTACCGCCTCGATCCGCCGATGGACTGTCGCCTGTTGTTCGATGCAGATGGGCGGCTGTGGATGTCCGACACGCCACAGGAACGGATCATGATGGTCAACAATGGCTTGCGGACGCGCGGGCACACGCTGGTGGGCGGGCTTGGCCTGGGCCTGTATCCGCAGTATGCGGCCGGGGAAGCCGTCGGGACCGCCACCCGCTTTACCGTGATCGAGCAGAGCGAGGTCGTCTGCGAGATCGTCGCGCCGACGCTGGAAG
>CBINGT010000379.1:0-4027 GCA_966250245.1 uncultured Anaerolineae bacterium | reverse complement strand
TGGGACGGTCCAGAATAACGACCAGGACGCCATGCTCCCCGGCCGCTTCGAGCGCGTGCGTCACCGTCCAGACGTAGGTGTAATAGCGCACGCCGATGTCCTGCAAGTCGATCACCAGCACGTCGAGGCCGCGCAGCATCTCGGCGGTGGGGCGCATCGTCGTGCCATACAGGCTGTAGAGAGGAACGCCGGTGCGCGGATCGACTGCATCCTCGACCGGCGCACCGTCCGCCGCCATCCCCGCGAAGCCGTGCTCCGGCCCGAACAGCGCCGCCAGCGTGATATTCGGCGCTTCCGCAAACCGCCGGTAGGCGCTGCGCAGCGTGCGATCGACCGCGCTCGGATTGGTCAGCAGGCCGACGCGGCGGCCCGCCAGCGGCGCGAACTCGTCACGGACCAGCCGGTCCAGTCCCGTCAGCATAGTCATCCAGCCAACTCCCTGACGTTCGGCCTGACGCAGCAGGCGTAGCAACACACATCGATTTCATAGTGGGGCGACAATTCGGGTTTCTCCAGGCGTGAGGCAGCGAGCCGGTCACCCGCTCTGGTGCAGATTCTGCGTTTCGACGAGGCGCAGCTCGGTGTGGAACTTGTAGCGGTCGCCGCGATAAGCGGAGCGGACGTATTCGATCGCCTGGTCGGTGTCGGTATAGGTCACGCGCACGATACTGAGGATCGGGGTGCCCGGCTTGCATTCGAGCGCCTTAAGCTCCGGCTCCGACGCGACCTGCGCCTCGATAGTCTGGTGCGCGTAGGTCATCCGCAGCCCGTATTCCTCACGCAGCACCTGGTAGAGCGACTCGCTGGCAAAATCGTGGCGCTCCAGTATTCCAGGGCACACCGCCGCAAGGATGTGCGAGCTTTCCAGCGCAATCGGCAGATCGTCCGCCAGGCGCACGCGCACCAACCGGACGACTTCCGTTCCCGGCAGAATGGACAGCGCGCGAGCGACCTGTTCGTTCGCCGGCTCGACTGCGGCATGCAGCACCCGGCTCGACGCCCGCTGACCGCGCTGACGCATCTCCTCGGAAAAGCTGCTGAGCGATTGCAGCGTCTGGTTGATCTTCGGGGGCGAAACGTACGTCCCCTTGCCGACACGCGAATAGATCAGCCCTTCCAGCGCCAGCTCTTTGAGCGCGCGGCTGGCTGTCAGGCGATTGACGTTGAACTGCTGGGCCAGCTCCCGCTCGGATGGCACGCGCTCGTGCGCCGCAATGACGCCGTTCTGGATACTGCGGCGGATGTAATCTTTGATCTGGACGTAAAGCGGCACAGGCGAGTCGTGAGTAACCATCATTCGACTTTCTGCTTAACTGCTTTTTTTCACGGCGGCTTATTCCGGGATCACTGCCGAAGTCAAACGGCTCAACAGGCTGCCCTTAGGCGACTCTGCGCCAAGCGACAGGTCCGAGATGATCACCCCGTCAAAGCCGCTGGACAGCGTCGAATGGATCGCGAACGGCTCTCCATCGACTGCACCAAGATAGAGCATCACATGCCCTGGCAGAACCAGTACCGCGCCGGGAGCGACCTGCTCCACCAGCAACGCGCGGCGCTCGTCCGCGTCCATCTCAGCAGTGAACGCGACGACTGTCCGGCAGGCGCGGGCCTGCTGGTTCCCGTTGCGCGGAAGCTGCAATCCGGTTACGGCGTACGCGTCGCGCACCAGCCGCGAACAGTCCCGCCCGAACATCCCGGCGCGCGATCCGCCCCACGCGTATAGCTCGCCCAGCGCGCGGAACGCCTGTGTGATCACGGTCGTCTGCGTGCAGGGGAGATCGCCCTCAACAGCGGCATCCTGGTCGGCGGGGATTAGCCCTTCCACAAGGACGAGCACGCCCCCCTCGCCGCGCCGGGGCACCAGGACGTGCAGTCCGCGCTCCGACCGGTCAACCAGCGGCAGGCGCGTGCCCATCTGCGCCAGCGCGACGCCGCCCTCGCGCAGCCCGATCCACGCGCGCGAGGCGGTGATTGTCACCCAACGCTCTGGCCGGGCGTAGGCGGCCACCTGCTCGCGCTCTGCCCAGACCAGATCGGCGCTTTGCACCCAGCCCCAGTAGTTCGGCGTCAGGCAGAACTGCCACGCACCATCAACCGTTTCCGCCACCGCCGCGACCGGCCACCCCAGATCAATCGTCGTTTCCTGCAAGCGGTCGAGCGCAATCTCGCCGGGCGTGGTGGTAACCACATCGCGCGTCGGGAAGGCGCGGACGTCCGTCCGCCGCAGCGCCAAGCCAAACCGCACCCGGACCGGCTGGTCCTCAGACACCTGCGCGGCAGTCATCAGCGGCGCCCAAAAGCTGTCGTCCAGCGGCTCGCCCAGAGCATTGAAACACGGCGCGGGCAGCGGCCGGTACGACTCCAACGCTTGACAGACGAGCGCGCCGTCTAGCTCGTCGGGAAGGTCCAGCACCGGGGGGATTCCAAGCACTGCTGAGACGCGAGCATTAAACGCGGCGATGGCCTCGGCAGACAGCCACGGCGCATCCGGCGAGGGCACGCGCTGAAGCCAGAAGCGCGCGTCCAGCATGTCGCCGGTGACGCGAGATGGCAGCTTATTGAGGCCAATCATCACCGAAATCTCCCTGCGCCGCGTCCTGTGCATCCCGCCGGACGGAGCGGCGAATCAACAGCGACGTTCCTACCAGCAGCGCGATCCCCATCATGGCGCTGCACACGCTCAGCACAAACTCCCCGCTGTCTCGCGGCAGCAGAAGCGCCATCAGCCCGCCGCAGACGGTAAGCCACGCGCCGAGGCGCAGGAAGCCTTGCAACGCATCCCGCATCAGGTTCCGTAGACGCGCAGCGCCTGGTTCTGCGTCAGCGGAATGCAGGCGACGTCCTGGCTGCCGTTCGGATACGGCTCCAGAGCGGGCACCTGCTTATCGCACACCCCCGGCACAAAGAACGGGCAGCGCGGGTGGAACGCACACCCCGGCGGGATGCGCGTCAGGCTCGGGATGTCCTCGCTGCGCAGCACCATCCGCTCTTTGTTGCGCGTGATCTCCGGGTCCGCCTCGGGAATGGCGGAGATCAGCGCGCGCGTATAGGGATGCGCCGGGTTGGCGATCACGTCGACCGTCGGGCCGATCTCGACCACGCGACCCAGATACATCACCGCGATGCGCCCTTCCCACGCAAAATACTTCGCCAGCGCCAGGTCGTGCGTGATGAACACCACCGCGATCCCGTACTCGTCGCGCAGGCGGTGAAGCGTCTTCAGCAGGCTGATGCGAATGCTCACGTCCACCATGCTGACCGCTTCGTCCGCCACGATCAGGCGCGGATTGACCGTCAGCGCGCGGGCGATGCTCACCCGCTGGCGCTGCCCGCCGCTAAGCTGGTGCGGATACTTGTTGACGATGTCGCCGGGCGGGGTCAGGTCGACCAGCGTCAGCAGTTCCCAGATGCGCCGCCGCACGCCGCCGCGCCCTTCCGCCATCTTGTGCCGCTTCAGCGGGTATGAGAGGATCTGCCCGACCGTGTGCGCCGGATTGAGCGACGCGAACGGGTCCTGGTGGATGATCTGCAGTGCGCGGCGATACTCGCTGTGCTCCTTGCGAGACAGACTCTCGACCGGGCGCCCGCGATACAGCACCTCGCCGGAAGACTGGCTCAACAGCCCGACCATGATCTTGCCGGTCGTCGTCTTGCCGCAGCCGCTTTCCCCCACCAGGCACAGGATCTCGTTTTCCGCGACGGCGAGGTTGATGTCTTGCAGCACCGGGATGCGAGTATTTCGACCTGCCCGGAACGAACGATGCACGCCCTTCAACTCGATCAGCGGCTCGCCGGGGATGATGTCGTCTCTGTGGTTATCGCTCATGATTCCAATTGCTCACTCGGCTGGGCGAGGTGCCCGTTTGACACATGCGCGCTCTCGGCCAACACGCGGTCGGATTCGAAGCACGCCACCCGATGGCCCGGCGACACTTCGACCAGCGGCGGCGGCTCGGTACGGCAGCGGTCCGTCGCGAACGCGCAACGCGGGTGGAACTTGCAACCGGGTGGCGGCTCGATCAGGTCT
>CBINGT010000378.1:0-4039 GCA_966250245.1 uncultured Anaerolineae bacterium | reverse complement strand
TTGCGCGGGATCGAACCGTTGCGTGCAGCGGTCGATCGCTGGGCGCTGGCGGTAGATCTGCCCGCGACGACCACGGATCGCGGCTGGCATGAACACCCCGTCGAGGATGAAGGCTTCGGTATCCCAGCACATCCCGGCCTGCTGATCGCCTACAGCAGCGCGATCGTCTTCTTGCTGTACCGGCGGCGCGGCTATTACGCGGACGGCGCAGGGCGTGCGATTGTGCGCGCCTCGACGCGTCAGGTGCTGCGTGTGGTGCCGGGCATCTTCCTGATGGTCGCGCTGGGCGCCACCATGACGCGCGCCGGAATGATCGCCGTGCTGGCGGAAGGGCTGGGCCGCGTGATCGACGGAGCGCTGTACGCGTTCGCCGCGCCGGTGATTGGCGCGCTCGGCGCGTTCGTCACGGGAAGCAACGTGAGCAGCAACGCGGTCTTCGGGATGCTCCAGCGCAGCACGGCGGAGTTGCTCGATCTGCCCGTGCTGACGATCCTCGCCGCGCAGACCGCCGCAGGCGCGGTGATCAGCGTGATGTCGCCCGCGAAGGTCGCCGTGGGAGCGAGCACGGTCCGTGCGCCGGAAGGGGCGGTCATCCGCCGCCTGCTGGGCTATGGGGCGATTCTCGTGCTGCTGACGGGTGTGCTGGCCTGGCTCGCGGTGGTTGTGACCTAGACGCCGTGCAACGTCAGCGGGTCGCAGACACGATAACGCTTTAGCTAACCGCTAACTGCTCTTAGCTAAATCGCACGTCAAACACCTGCCACAGCACCAGATACGTCAGCGTGAGCAGGATCAGAATGACGAGGACGACGCTCAGCCACGACAGCATCCGCGCGATGCGGGCCTGCGTATCCACTGGCTCCAGAGCGTCGTCGAGCGTGCCGGTCGCCAGATAGCGGAACAGCGCCGCCGCCTCGCGGTCGAGCGTGTGGTAGTGCGCGGGGAACCAGAACTGCACGGCCATGCGCGTCATCTGGTAACGCGCCAGCACCGCGCCTTCGTACGGCATCACCGTCAGCGTTTGCTGCGCGCGCCGGGGGTCGAACCAGGGATACGTCTTGCCCCGCTGCCCGCTCAGCCCGGACGGATCGCCCGGCCGCGACGTGAATCCGGCAGCCGAAAAGAACGCGGGCAGCATTTCGGAGAGCTCGCTCTCGTCCAGCACCATCGGCAGGACGTAATGGACGCGCAGGCGGTCGTCGCGCCAGCAACGCTCGGACGGCAGCCACGACGGTAGCAGGTCCGGCTTGAACATCGGGTGCTCGTACGTCAGCGGGCGCAGCGGGGCGCCGCTCGCCTTCAATTGCTGCACCAGCTCCTCGACCGCCAGCAAGAAAGGCTGCCGGAAATCGACCAACTGCACACCCTGAAGCGCCGCCGGAAGCGCGCCGATCTGGTGCTGCGCGGCGATCACGGTTTTGCCGCTGCTGCTCAGTGCACGCTCCCACAGCGCGACGGTTTCGGCAGAGTTGACGGATTCCGGGGAGACGAGCAGCACCACATGCGACGCGCCCTCAAGCATCTGCTCGTCGGCGGGGGGCAGCGTGTCGTTCGGATCGGAAGGATCCGGAACCGGAGCGACCACCAGCCCGCGCTGCTGAAGCTGGACGATCAATTGTGAGGCGAAGGTCGCGTCTTCCGGGCAGGACACGACGACAATATGGCTCATAAGTCCGATCTTTCGATGCGGTGTGTGAGCGGCGGCACTCCCCCTGTTCCGCGCTTATTATGGATGGGCGGCTGCAATCCGACAAGAAACTGCCGCCTTGCTCGTATGTGACAGATGCGCGCCGGGTGGGGTAGACTCTGCACTTGCCGGGCATGCCCCGGCGCGATGGTGTTCATCCACGGAAAGAGAATGGTATGTCCGATCGAATCCCGGTGCTGGTTACAACCGAATTCACCGATGAGCTGCTCGATTCCTTCCGGGCCGTGTCGGAGCGTATCGCATTGCACTACTATCCGGCGCGGTCGGTCGAGGACGTTCCTGCGGATGTCTGGGCGCAGGCGGAAGTGCTCTACACTTCGTCGGTGGTGCCCGACCCGGAAGAGGCGCCCCGGCTGCGCTGGATCCAGACGCACTCCGCCGGGGTGGATCACCTCATCGACCAGCCGATTATTCGCTCTGAGAACGTCACTGTCACCAGCGCCAGCGGCATCCACGCGACGACGATGGCCGAGTACGCGTTCATGATGATGCTTGCGCTCGGCCACCGCCTGCTGACTGCGATCCGCCTGCAGTCTGAAGCGGAATGGGCGAGTGGCAGCAAGCGCGCGTTGCTGGTCCCCCAGGAGTTGCGCGGTAGCACGCTCGGCATTGTGGGCTACGGTGCGATTGGCCGTGAGATCGCGCGGCTGGCGAACGCGTTTGGGATGAACGTGCTGGCGATGAAGCGGAACGTGCTCGAACCGGCTGAGGATTCCGGCTACACGCTGCCGGGCACGGGCGATCCGGCCGGGGCGTATTTCAGCCGCCTCTATCCGCCGGAAGCGCTGTGCACGATGGTCCGCGACTGCGATTTCGTGGTTGTCGTCACACCTTTGACCGAATCCACGCGCAACATGTTCGGCGAAGAGGCGTTCGCTTCGATGAAGCAGACCGCTTACCTGATCAATATCGGGCGCGGCGGCGTGGTGGACGAGGACGCGCTGCGCAAGGCGCTCCAGACCGGGGCGATCGCGGGCGCTGCGCTGGACGTGTTCGACGCCGAGCCGCTGCCGGAAGACAGCCCGCTCTGGCGCCTGCCAAACCTGATCATTACGCCGCACATTGCGGGGATATCGGTGCATTACAACGAGAAGGCGGCGGCGCTGTTTGTCGAGAATCTGTCGCGCTATGTGTCGCGCCGCGACCTGCTGAACGTGGTTCACCGCGAGTATGGGTATTGAGCGCCGCAGCCAAGAAGCGCTAGAATCAGTTTAGCGCCTGCGGACAGTCGACGGGCGTCCGGCGCGTGTCGCGCAACTCTGGGGCGACGGTTCGCGTAGTATGGTATGAGATATCACGTCGAAATCGCGCATCGTAGCGACTTATCGGAAAAGCAGGAATTTGGGAGAAGCATCCAATGACAAACGGTGATATGCAGCCGGAGACCCCTCAGGCTCAGGAGAAGCGGTCGAGCTTCGACGCTTTCCTGAAGCACCAGCGGGCCGCGCTCGAAGAGACGGGCAAGGCCATCGCCTCGCTGTTCCCGCGGGAGTTCCGCGACCATGCCCAGCGCGCAATGGACGAAAACCGCGCCAGCATGGAAGTGCTGTGGGATGGGATCATCGAAACGATCGAGACCGGCCTGGAGAAGCTGCGCCCGCGTGGCGAATCTGGCTCGGCGGGGCAGGGCAAGGTCAAGGTCGACGTCGAATAGCGCGCCGATCGCCTGCCACACATAAACGACGCCCTGTGCATGCACAGGGCGTTTGCTTTCTCAAGCTTGGTAGGTGTGTACGGTTGGGATTAGTAGTTGCCGATCCGCTGCACGTCCGCCGCCTGCGGGCCCTTCGGGCCCTCAGTGATCGAGAACTCGACCCGCTCACCCTCTTCGAGGTTGCGGTAGCCGGAGCCAGCGATCGCGCTGTAGTGAACGAACACGTCGGGGCCGTTCTCGGGCTGGATGAAACCGTAGCCCTTCTGAGCGTTGAACCACTTGACCACGCCGGTGAGACGTTCTGACATGTTGATGGTACTCCTTTTGTCTTGAAACTGAGAGCTTGTGGCGCGGGTTTGGCCCCGAAATGAACACGCACCCGGGAATGTTGGTGCAGACCACCGGGTGCGTTGCGTTCGTGCCGGTAATGCCAACAACCTGTCCACTTAATTCAATTGTAAATGGACCTCTCTCTCGTGTCAACCAGTTCCCCAGAGTACCTTTTGACTAGTCAGTTAGGTCAGTGTGAGTTTTTCGATAAGATAAGACGCAAGAAGGTTATTCCGCTCAGACCCAGGCCCACGACGCTCGGCAACGTCTCGCCTGCTGCATACAGCACTGAGGTCGAGATCAGGAACGCCGCGAACATCACTCCGCCGAACAATCGCTGCTGCCCG